>JAHKKL010000007.1 GCA_020027635.1 Gammaproteobacteria bacterium | reverse complement strand
ATTTCGAGCGACGCAAGCCCGCGCCGCGCAAGCGGCAGCAGTTCATCCAGCAGCAGGGAGCGCAGCGGACCGCGGTGTGCGTCGACCCAGCTCACCGGGACGTTCAGGCCGTGGCGGGCGGCGGCGTAGAAGTTATCGCGCGCCTGCGGAAACGCAATCCGCGCCTCGATCGGAGTGTCGGCGCTCATCAGCGCCTGCATCAGGCCGAAGTAGAGCGCGGCGTTGGCGATCGCGTCGGCGACCGTCGGCCCGCCCGGCGCCACGCGGTGTTCGATGCGCAGATGCGGGATGCCGTCGTAGTCGAAGCCGATGAGGGGACGGTTCCATCGCCAGATGGTGCCGTTGTGCAGGCGCAGGTGCGCCATCTTCTCCTCGCCCTCGTGAAAGTGCATCGGCAGCAGCACCGGGTAGTGCTGCTGGTTCTCGAGAAAACATTCGTACAGCGAGGCACGCGCATAGCCCGAACCGAAGGTCACGCGGCGCAACGGCCCGTGGCTCGCGCCGGCGATGCCGCCCACGGCGACCGACTGCTCGAACAGCGGGATGCGGGTCTCGTCCCACAGGTCATGGCCGAACAGGAAGGGCGAGTTCGCCGTCACCGCCACCATGGGCGCCGACAGGACCTGCGCGGCGTTGTAGGCGCGCACCGCGTGGCGGGGATGCACCTTCAGGTGCAGCTGGAAGGAGGTGGTCGCGGATTCGAGCATCACATCGCCGTGGACCATCTTCAGACGTTCCCGGCCCTGAATGTCCAGTTCCAGCGGCCGTCCCTCGCGCAGCCGCAGCACCTGCTCGTTGAGGGCGCGGTAACGCCTGAGATCCGACATGTTGGCCTGCGTCAGGTCCTCCTCGCGCAACGTCGGCAGGATGCCGATCATCAGCAGCCGCGCATCGAGCTCCGCCGCGACCCGCCGGCACTTGTTCCAGGTCGAACCCAGGCTCGCCTCGAACCGGCTGAGCGCCGTACCCCACAGGTGCTGCGGGTGGTCGTTCAGCTCGACGTTGAAACGCGCGAGTTCGGGCACCACCATGGGATCGTCGAGCTTCTTGAGAAACGCCGCGTTCACCGGCGCCGGGCGGGCGTCGGCGTCGATCAGCCAGGCCTCGAGCTCGAACCCCCCGGTGCGGTCGCGCGTGGAGAATGCCGCCTCCCGGAACCAGGCGCCCAGCAGCTCGGTCTCCCGGCGCAGGCAGTCGGCGCAGGCCGTGAAATCGGCGCGGTTGAAGTGCGTCTGCTCGATTTCCTGTCCCATGATAACTACTCGGCCGGCCGCCGGCCGAGGCGGCGATCGTCCCCGTGTCGCTCGCCGACCCAGCGGTTCACGTCCGCGAGCCGTTCCGGTGTGCCGATGTCGAACCAGGCGCCGGCGTAGCGCTCCCCGCTCACCCGCCCCGCCGCCATGGCGACGCGCAGCAGCGGCGCCAGGGGAAACGACCCGCACGGGCTGCCCGCGAACAGCGCGGGACGGTACACGCCGATGCCGCTGAAGGTAAACCGCGCGGGCCCGGCCTCGCGCACCCGGCCGTCCTCCAGCGCGAAATCGCCCGCCGGGTGATGCGCCGGGTTGTCGACCAGCACCAGATGCGCCAGGCCCTCGGGCAGCCGCGGCAGCGCGGCGAAATCGTAATCGGTCCAGATGTCGGCGTTGACCACCACGAACGGCGCCTCGCCGAGCAGCGGCAGGGCGTTGAAGATGCCGCCGCCGGTTTCGAGCGCGCCCGGCGGTTCCGCCGAGTAGTCGATGCGCACGCCATAGTCCGCCCCGTCGCCGAGCGCCGCTACCAGTTGGGCGCCGAGGTGGGCATGGTTGATCACCAGTTCGCGGAAACCGGCGCGCGCCAGCGCCTCGATGTGGTGCTCTATGAGGGTGACTCCGGCAACCCGCAGCAGCGGCTTGGGGGTATGGTCCGTGAGCGGACGCATCCGCTCGCCGCGGCCGGCGGCAAGTAGCATGGCTTTCATGGCGCCAAGAATAGCATTCCGGTCGCGCGGAGCCAGCCGGCCGGCGTCATGACCCAGGAAAAATGCAACGCGTCGCTCAGGCTGCAACCGCCGCCGCGGCGCCCTACCCCCGCAGCCGAGGCATCACCTCCGCCTCGATGAATTCCCCCAGTCCCGCGATTTCCCCATAGCGCCGGGCGACATCAATCACATAACCCAGGGTGCGCGGAATGTCGTTCAGATAGCCCGGCTTGCCGTCGCGGTGATTGAGCCGCGCGAAGATGCCGGCGGCCTTGAGATGGCGCTGCACGCCCATGAGATCGAACCAGCGCAGGAACCGCGCCGGGTCCTCGTGCTCCTCGCGCAGTATGCCGGACTGCAGCGCCAGCTCCTGGTAGCCGAGCGCCCATGCCTCGACGCGCTCCCGCGGCCAGGCGATGTAGCAGTCGCGCAGCAGAGAAACGAGGTCATAGGTCACCGGTCCGATCACGGCGTCCTGGAAATCCAGGATGCCGGGGTTGTGGCGCCGGGTCACCATCAGGTTGCGCGAATGGTAGTCGCGGTGCACGCACACCTGCGGCTGGGTTAGGGCGTTCTCCGCCAGCCGGGCAAATGCCTGCTCGAGCAGAGCGGATTGTGCTTCTGTGCGCGTGATACCGAGATGTTTATCGACCAGCCAGTCGCGGAACAGGCCCATCTCACGCAGCAACAACGCATGGTCATAGTCGGGCAGGACGCCGCGGACCGGCGCACAGGCCTGGATGGCGGCGAGCGCGCCCAGGGCGTCGCCATAGAGGCGCTCCACGGTCTCCCCGTTCAGCGCATCGAGGTAAAGCCGGCTGCCCAGATCGGAGAGCAGCAGAAACCCCAGGTCCGGACTCTCATCGAGGATCTCGGGGACATTCACACCGGCATCGAGCAACAGTCGCGCGACCGTGACGAAGGGGCGGGTGTTTTCCTTCTCCGGCGGGGCGTCCATGACGATGAAGCTGGAACCGTCGTGCGTCACCCGGAAATAGCGGCGGAAGCTGGCGTCGGAGGAAGCCGGCTTGAGGCTGTAGTCGCTGAAGTCGAGTTCGTCCTCCAGCCAGTGTTTCAGCAAGTTGAGTCTTTCAGGCATGGTGCCGGTTTGTCGCCGCCGCGAAGTCTCTGCCCGCGGTCGTCTGGGGAACAACGCCGTCTGTCCGGGCATGTCACCACCCGCATGACCCGCGCGACGAGGGCGGTCGGGGAGCATGCCGGGCGGCGTTCACCCCGGGCGATACGGACAACAAAACATTTGAATGGGCAGCCATTCTATGCGATTTTACGTGGCGCCCGCCAGCAGCAACCCGCGTGGAAACCCATGTCAGGGCAGACAACGCAGAACCTACCACCAGGATGTAGTCCGTGAAGCGCTACCGCCCCTTGCCCACTGTTGCGAGTCTCCTGCTGCTCTTCGCGCTGGCGCCGGCCGCCGGCGCAGCGCAATGGCGCTGCGGCGCCGGCGAGAACGATGTCTGGAGCTGCCGCGACATCGGCAACGACAGGCCGGACGTCACACCCGCCGCGATCCCCGCCGCGCCCGGCGCCGTGTCACCGGACCAGAAACAATCACCCGGACCGCAATCGGACACACCGCCGGCCACGGCCGCCGGGACGGCGCCACCGGCGCCCGCCCGGGCAGCAACGCCGGAGGATGACCGCTGGAAGCTTTGCCCGCCCGCCCCTACCGGGGCCCCGGCGGCGGCGACCGTCACCGGCGATGAATTTCCCACCAACCTTTATGCCGACACGGCGGAGTCGGTCGATCAGCAGGTCTTTACCCTGCGCGGCAACGCCGTGGTTCTCTACGGCCCGCAGCGACTCGATGCGGACAGCATCACCTACAACCTCAACGACGGGGCGGTCGACGCGCAGGGCAACCTGCACTATTCCCGACCCGGTTTGCTCGTGAACGGGGATCATGCCCGGCTGTTTCCCGATGAAAAACGGGGCACGTTGTACACGGCCGACTACGCGCTGCCGGATCGTCACGGTCGCGGGCAGGCGGAGGTGATTCACCTGCTGGACCCCCATCACCAGCAACTCGACCAGGCCACGTACACGACCTGCCCGCCCGGCAATACGGACTGGCTGTTGTCGGCCCGGCAGGTGGACCTCGACACGGAGGATGGCCTGGGCGTCGCTCACCATGCCAAAATGAGCCTGAAAGGCGTGCCGGTCCTGTACACGCCCTATATCAGCTTCCCGATCGATGACCGCCGTCGCTCCGGTTTTCTGATCCCGAGATTCGGTGTTTCACAGGAGACCGGACTCGATATCAGCGTACCGTATTACTGGAACATCGCGCCCAACTATGACGCGACGCTGATGCCGCGCGTCATGAGCGAACGCGGCGCCATGATGAACATGGAGTTTCGTTACCTGCACCTGCATGACAGCGGCACGCTGAGGGCCGAGTATCTTCCCTCGGATCGCAAGTATGACGACAGGGATCGCAGCCTGGTCTCATTCGAAGACAAGGGCAATCCCCTGCCCCGCCTCACCACCCGCATCGACGCCAGCAATGTCTCGGACAAGGATTACTTCCAGGACCTGGGGAACACCCTGGTACAGTCGAGCCAGTCCTTCCTGAAACGGGAGGCAGAAGCGACCTACCATGGCAACCGGTGGACGCTGGATACGCGCGTGCTCAATTTCCAGACCGTCGACCCGACCGTGGCGGTGGTGGACCGGCCCTACATGGAACTGCCCCGCGTGCGCTTCAACGCCGCGCCGGAGCAGAGCCTGCTGGGCCTGCATTTCAACGTGAATTCCGAAGTGACGCAATTCGAGAAGGACAAGTCGGTAACGGGCACCCGTGTCGACATGCTGCCGCAGCTCACCCTGCCGTTCGAGCGTGCCGCCTATTACATCAAGCCCTCGGCCGGACTGCGCCATACTTTCTATCAGCTGAACGACGAGCCGCCCGGCGACCCGAAAAGCCCGCAACGCACCACGATGGTGGCCGACATCGACGCGGGCATGTTCTTTGACCGCGACCTGCAGTGGGGTGATACAGACTATATGCAGACGCTGGAACCCCGTCTCTACTATCTGTATGTCCCGTACAAGAACCAGGATGACATCCCGGTATTCGATACCGGCGACTACGACTTCAATTTCTGGCAGCTGTTCCAGGAAAACCGCTTCAGCGGGCCGGACCGGATGGGAGACGCGAACCAGCTGGCAGCGGCGATGACGACCCGCGTGCTCGATCCGGAGAGCGGCGTACAGCGGCTGCGCGCCAGCCTGGGCCAGCTGGTTTATTTCCGCAATCTGAAAGTGACTCTGCCCAACGAGCCCGTGGTCTCCGACAACACTTCCGACCTGATCGGCGAATTCGCGGTGGCCTTTTCCCGGGAGTGGAATACCGCGACCGATATCCAGTGGGACCCGAGTGCATCACGCACCGACCGGGGTGATGTCCTGCTCCAGTACCATGCCGACAAGCGCCAGCTGGTGAATCTCTCCTACCGCTACCGCCGCGCCTCGCTGAACCAGACGGACGTCTCCTTCCTGTGGCCGCTGGGTAATGCATGGCATCTGGTGGGACGCTGGAATTATTCGCTTGACGACAGCACCACCCTGGAAACACTGGCCGGCTTCGGTTACGAGAGCTGCTGCTGGGCGCTGCAGCTGGTCGGGCGCAGCTACGTCAATGACGTGAACGGCGATCGCACCAACGGCGTCTATGTGCAAGTGGAATTGAAGGGACTGACCGGCATCGGCAGTCAGGTCGATAACCTGCTCGAACGTGGTATCCTAGGCTACGAATCAAGTTACTAACGGAAAGCAGGAATGAAGTTCCTAATCTACCTGACCGGACTGCTCCTGGCATTCTACGTCCCGCTCCTGCAGGCGCAAACCGAGGAGAACCGGCCGGCCGATCGGCAGACACTCAACCAGATCGTGGCGATCGTCAACGACGACGTCATCCTCAGAAGTGAACTCGATGCCGCCATCAAGGAGATCTCCGCGCAGCTCAAGGAAAAGAATACCCCGCTGCCGCCCCAGGCCGTGCTCGAGAAACAGGTGCTGGAAAAACTCATCCTGGAACATCTGCAGCTACAGCTCGCCGAGGCCAATGGCATCAAGATCGATGACATCACACTGAACAACAAGCTGCAGGACATCGCCAAGGAGAACGGCGTATCGCTGACGGACTTTCGCGCCGTCCTCGAGCGCGAGGGCTTCGACTACGGCAATTTCCGTGAAAACATCCGGCATCAGCTGACCATCGCCCAGTTGCGCCAGCAAATGGTGGGCAGCCGCATCAGCATCAGCGACCAGGAGGTGGATAACCTGCTCGCGAGCCTGGAAGCCGGCCAGTTGGGCAACACCGAGTACCATCTCGCCCATATCCTGATCGCCACCCCGGATGCGGCCAGCGAAGAACAGATCCAGGCCGCCGGGCAGCGAGCCAACAGCATAGTAGCGAAGCTGCGCGCCGGAGCGGACTTCACCCAGACGGCAATTGCGGAATCCGACGCCCCGACGGCACTCGAGGGCGGCGACATCGGATGGCGCAGTGCCGGCCAGTTGCCGAGCCTGTTCGTCGATCCCGTCAAGGAAATGCATCCGGGTGATACCCACGATCCGATCCGCAGTCCGAGCGGCTTTCATATCATCAAGCTGGTCGAACAGCGCGGTGACGAGCGCCACATCGTCAACCAGACCCACGTACGGCATATCCTGCTCAAGACGGATGCCGTGCACACGAACGAAACCATCAAGGCGCGCATGGATCAGCTCGAAATCCGCCTGCGGGGCGGGGAGGACTTCGCCACCCTGGCAAAGTCCAATTCCCAGGACACCCTGTCAGCCGCCAAAGGCGGCGATCTTGGCTGGGTCAACCCGGGCGACCTGGTGCCAAAATTCGAAGAAGTGATGGACAAAACCCAGCCGGGACAAATCAGCGAGCCGTTTGAGACGGAATTCGGCTGGCATATTCTGCAGGTACTGGAACGGCGCGAGCACGACAGCACCGAGGAATACAAGCGTTCCAAGGCGCGGCAACTGATCCGCAAGCGCAAGGGCGACGAAGAGCTGTTCCTGTGGCTGCGCCGACTGCGCGATGAGGCCTATGTCGAGTACCGGCTGGAATCGCAGGCGGAGTAGATCACGGCAGCGGCGCGGCGACGCTGCCTGCCGACCTGAATCCCGTGCACCCGGCACCCGGGACATACGACCCCGCAGCCTGCCCCACCCATGCCCCGATGATGCCGTTGCACATTGCCTGATACGAACCTGCGAATCGCCCTGACACCCGGGGAACCGGCCGGCATCGGGCCGGACCTGTGCCTGCAGCTGGCCTCGCAGGCCCGCGATGTCGAACTCGTGGCCATCTGCGACCCGTCGCTGCTGCAGGCGCGGGCCGAAACCCTGCGGATGCCCTTCACCTGCCGGGTCCTGCGGGACGGCGCGGTTCCGGTGACGACCCGGGCGGGCGAACTCAGTGTCCTGCCGGTGCCGTTGAAAACGGCCGCGGTCTGCGGCCGACCTGAGCCCGCCAATGCGCACTACGTGCTCGATACCCTGGACCGGGCCGTCAACGGCTGTCTCGATGGCACCTTCGCGGCCATGGTCACCGGACCGGTCAACAAGGCGGTGATCAACGAGGCCGGCATCCCGTTCAGCGGGCATACCGAATACCTCGCGACGGCAACGCGCACCGAGGATGTCGTCATGCTGCTCGCGATCCCGGGGCTGCGGGTGGCGCTCGCCACCACTCATGTTCCTCTCTCCGAGGTCAGCGCTCTGATCACACCACAGCGACTGACCGCGGTGCTGCGTATCCTGCACGAGGGACTGCGGGAAAATTTCGGCATCGAGCATCCGGTCATCAGTGTCTGCGGCCTGAACCCCCATGCCGGGGAAGGCGGCCACCTGGGCCGGGAGGAAATCGACAGCATCATTCCGGCGATACAGGCATTGCGTGCCCGGGGCTTGCGCCTCACCGGACCGCTGCCGGCCGATACCGCGTTTACA
This sequence comes from Gammaproteobacteria bacterium, assembly GCA_020027635.1. Taxonomy (GTDB): domain Bacteria; phylum Pseudomonadota; class Gammaproteobacteria; order UBA9214; family UBA9214; genus CAVQCA01. The sequence continues at coordinate 7,616 of JAHKKL010000007.1, read as the reverse complement.
CCGGAACGCCTCCGGGAAACCGATGCCGTGCTGGCCATGTATCATGACCAGGGACTGCCCGTGCTCAAGCACCTGGGCTTTGGACGTGCCGTCAATGTCACCCTGGGGCTGCCGATCATCCGCACCTCGGTCGATCACGGCACCGCGCTGGAACTGGCCGGCACCGGCAAGGCCGACAGCGGCAGCCTGCAAGCGGCTTTGAAAACCGCCATTGATATTGCCCGCCGGCGATCCAGAGGTTGATCCGCTGTTTAGATTCGCATAACGCTGGCCAAAACTTATGTCACACATACCGCGCAAGCGTTTCGGGCAGCACTTTCTGCATGACCCGGCGGTCATTGCCCGCATCGTGGCGGTCATCCAGCCGCGGGATTCCGATGCAATCGTCGAGATCGGGCCGGGGCAGGGCGCGATCACCCTGCCGCTGCTGCAGACTGCCGGGCGCCTGCAGGTCATCGAACTCGACCGGGACCTGATCGATCCCTTGCGTGAACGGTGCCGGGAGGCGGGGGAACTGACCCTGCACAACGCCGATGCCTTGCACGTTGATTTCTGCCGCCTGGCCGGCGATGTACCACCCCTCCGGATCGTCGGCAATCTGCCCTATAACATATCCACGCCGCTGCTGTTTCATCTCCTGTCGCAGGCACCCTGCATCAGCGACATGCACTTCATGCTGCAGAAGGAAGTCGTGGACCGGCTGGCCGCCGCGCCGGGTAGCCGCCAGTATGGCCGCCTCTCCGTCATGGTCCAATACCGGTGCAAAGTGACCCGATTGTTCACTATCGGTCCCGGGGCTTTCCAGCCGCCGCCACGCGTGGAATCCGCCTTCGTCAGACTGGAACCCTACCGGGAGTTGCCGGTTGCGGTACAGGATGAAGCCGTGCTGGAGAATCTGGTACGGCAGGCCTTCGCACAGCGGCGCAAGACCCTGCGAAATGCCTTGCGGGGAATACTCGAGGAAGAGGCTATCAGGAGGCTGGGAATCGATCCGTCCGTGCGCGCCGAAATGCTTGGGCTCAGGGAGTTTGCGGCCCTTGCCAACCACGTTGCATCCCGGCGAACTGGGAACCTGTCCGAGTAATCTGTGGCTACTCGGACAGGCTCCTGGCTACCAGGGGTAACGAAGGGAAAAATAGACCTGTGACAGCAGCACTTCCTGCTTCTGCGCCGATCCCCGGCCGTCCAGGAAATCTTGTGGAAGTTCGCACGGGGGCGTCAGCGAAACGCGCAATCCCCCGCCGGTGTGGCCCATTCTGGCAACGGTATAACCGTTATCCTGCGGAGGCAGCCGATAAGTGGATTCGGGCTTTGGGAAAAAATTGAATAATTCACCCGCGGTTGCGGCGGTTGTCATCACCGCGCACAGAACCACGGCGGCGGCGAGCAACAGGAGGGGGTCGGGCCAACGGTGATGACTTTTTCCTCTGATCATGTCCGCCTCTCCTCGATTCAGCACCCCTATTAAGGGGAATGACATCAGGATGGCGGAATGCTCCGATAGTTACCGCTAACCCGTTCACACTTCCTGCAACGACATGGCAGACTCGCGCCAAAACCCACCTTGCGGTCAGTGAACTTATTGTATTTCAGTTGGTTGGATCCTTGTATTTCGGATCTACCCAGCACCGTGGCAGAGTCTCACCGGAAGGAAAAACCAGCGTGGACTTGCTGAAACTGGTCGGCTCCTGCAACTCTTCCCCGGCATGGTAGCGGCCCGGCAACTCATCCCGGCACGGATCCACCATAACCGTCATATCCAGCACTTCAACCAGATCGCCATTTTGTTTATCCCTTAAGTACATGCCCGTCTCCTCGATGGTTTAATCAGTAAACCTATAATAATACTATAGCCATTGGAATCGGTTACCTTGATCTGAATCAGTCACTGAAGCTGCATGACAGGGAGCGCCCCGGCAAGTGAAAATATCAGCCGGCGATCACTCCGGCTTTGACAGTCGTCACCGCAACCCTGGAAGCGTATCCTTGGGTCAACACTGTGCAAATCACCAACTGAATGAAGAGCGAAACCTTGCATAACATCACTGTGGAAGTCGAGACCCGGTACATTGAAGGGCAATCGGAGCCTGACAACGATCGCTATGTCTTCTCCTATACCATCACTATACGCAACGAGGGCGTCGTCGCCGCCCAGTTGCTGTCGCGGCACTGGGTCATCACCGATGCCAATGGCAACGTGCAGGAAGTCAAGGGCGAAGGCGTGGTCGGCGAGCAGCCCCACCTCAATCCCGGCGAAGGCTTCCAGTATACCAGCGGCGCCATGATCGCCACGCCCGTCGGCAGCATGCGCGGCACCTACCAGATGGTCGCGGACAACGGCGACCAGTTCGACGCCGAGATCCCGGCCTTTACCCTCGCCATTCCCCGCACCCTGCACTAGCCGGTCACGGGAAGATGGCCGTCTATGCCATAGGCGACATCCAGGGCTGCTATGACGAGTTGCTGGAGCTGCTCGCGACCATCCGTTTCGACCGGGATCGCGACCGGCTCTGGTTCGTCGGGGACCTGGTCAACCGTGGGCCGAAGTCACTGGAAACGCTGCGCTTCGTCCGGGGGCTCGGCCCTGCCGCCATCACGGTGCTCGGCAACCACGACCTGCATCTGCTGGCGGCGGCTCACGGTATCCGCCCGGACAACATCGATGATGACACCCTGGAACCGATACTCGCCGCGCCTGACCGGGAAGTACTGATCGACTGGCTGCGGCGATTGCCCCTGCTGCATTACGACGGCGCCCTGGGTTACCTCATGGTGCATGCCGGCCTGCCGCCGCAATGGGATCTGGAGCTGGCGCAACGATGCGCGGGCGAGGTCGAGACGGTACTGCGGGGTGACGGGCTGGAGCCGTTTCTCTCCCGCATGTATGGCAACAAACCCAGACAATGGTCCGAAGAGCTCGACGGCTGGGACCGCCTGCGCTTCATCGTCAACTGCTTCACCCGCATGCGCTTCTGCGACCTCAACGGACGACTGGAACTGAAAAGCGCGGGACCGCCTGGAAGCCAGCCGGAGGGCTATTATCCCTGGTTCGAGATTCCCGCGCGCGCGAGCGAGGGAATGAACGTTATCTTCGGCCACTGGTCCACCCTGCGTCCGCTGGACATCCCCGGCGTCTATCCGATCGATTCGGGATGCCTGTGGGGCGGGCAGCTGACCGCGCTGCGTATCGACACCCAGCCGCAACGCATCGACCTGCCCTGCCCGGGATGGCTGAAGCCGGACAAGGACTAAACCGCAGCGGACGGAGTGACGCGCTCCAGCAGGATAAAACTGTAGGGCCAGGGATTCTTTTCGTCCGGCGCACAATCCGTTCGTTCGACCTCCCGCCATTCACTTTCATTGATCTCCGGGAACAGCGCATCACCCTCGAATTCCGCGTGCACCAGCGTCAGGTAGATACGATCGGCTTTCGGCAACAACTGCCAGTAGAAATCCGTGCCGCCGATCACCATCGCCTCCTCGTTAGCGCCCGCCGCTATGAACGCGCTCTCGATGGAGTGCACCACGACGCACCCCGGTGCCGTGTAAGAGCGGTCGCGGGTGACCACGATGTTGGTGCGATCCGGCAGGGGACGACCGATCGATTCATGGGTCTTGCGCCCCATCAGGATCGGCTTGCCGACAGTCACCTGCTTGAAGTGTCTGAGGTCCGCCGGCAAATGCCAGGGCAGGCGGTTATCGCGCCCGATGACCCGGTTCTCGGCCATGGCCACGACGAGGGAGATTTTCACGGGGCCGCTCAAACGGCCACCGGCGCCTTGATGTGCGGGTGCGGGTCGTAATGCTGCAGCTCGAAATCCTCGAAGGTGAAGGCGAACAGGTCCTCGATCGCGGGATTGATACGCATGACGGGCAGGGGCCGCGGCGCGCGCGCAAGCTGCAACTCGGCCTGTTCCCGGTGGTTCAGATAGAGGTGCGCATCGCCCAGGGTATGCACGAAATCGCCAGCCCGCAGGCCCGTCACCTGCGCCATCATCTGCGTCAGCAGCGCATAGGAGGCGATATTGAACGGAACACCCAGGAAGATGTCCGCACTGCGCTGGTAGAGCTGGCAGGAGAGTTTCCCTTCGGCCACGTAGAACTGGAAGAAGGCATGGCAGGGCGGCAGCGCCATCTTGTCGATCTCACCGACATTCCAGGCGCTGACGATGAGGCGTCGGGAATCGGGATTGTTCCTGATCTGGTCGATGACCTGGCGTATCTGATCGATGTGACGGCCATCGGCGGTCGTCCAGGAACGCCACTGGGAACCGTAGACCGGTCCCAGCTCGCCGTTCTCGTCGGCCCATTCGTCCCAGATGGTGACATTGTGGTCGTGCAGGTAGGCAACGTTGGTATCGCCCCTCAGGAACCACAGCAGTTCGTGGATGATGGAGCGCAAATGCAGTTTCTTGGTAGTGATCAGCGGGAAGCCTTCCGACAGGTCGAAGCGCATCTGGTAGCCGAACACGCTGAGCGTGCCGGTCCCGGTCCGGTCCTCCTTGCGCACGCCGTGATCGCGCACATGGCGCATCAGTTCGAGGTATTGCTTCATGGTTTGCCGTTATCCAGCTACCAGCTGACGGCGCCGTCCGTGCGCCGGTAGGCGTGAACCAGAAACGCGGTGCCGAGGACGATCATGGGCAGCGACAGCACATGCCCCATCGTCAGCCAGTCGAAGGCGAGGTACCCGATCTGCGCGTCGGGCTGGCGCACGAACTCGATCAGGAAGCGGAACACCCCGTAACACAGCAGAAACAGGCCGGAAACGGCCATGGTGGGACGCGGCCTGCGCGAGTAAACCCACAGGATGACGAACAGCACCACGCCTTCGAGCAGGGCCTCGTAGAGCATCGAGGGGTGGCGTGGCTGGGCGTCCACGAAGGGAAACACCATGCCCCAGGGCAGGTCGGTGGGCCGTCCCCAGAGTTCGCCGTTGATGAAATTGCCGATGCGCCCGGCGCCGAGCCCGACGGGCACGAGCGGGGCGATATAGTCCGTCACCTGGAAGAACGTCCGGCCGGTGCGGCGGCCATAGAGCCACATCGCGATCAGGACACCCACCAGGCCGCCGTGGAAGGACATGCCGCCCTGCCAGATGCGAAACAGCACCAGGGGATCGGCGATAAACCCGGGGAAGTTGTACACCAGGGTGTAACCGATGCGCCCGCCGAGCACCACGCCGAGCGCGGCATAGAAAATCACATCGCCGATTTCCACCGCCTGCCAGCCGGTGCCGGGACGTCGGGTGCGCAGCCGCCCAAGCCACCAGCCGCCCAGGAAGCCGACCAGGTACATGAGACCGTACCAGTGCACCTGTAACGGGCCCGCGTTGATGGCGACTGGGCTGATGTCCGGGTAAATCAGCATACTCAATCCCGAGCCGGCAATGCCCGGCAGAATAGTGTCTTCAGATAAGCCGTCTCCGGTATGGCCGGATGGACCGGATGATCCACGCCCTGGAAGCCTCGTTCCAGGACCTGCAGGCGACGGCCCGAATCGCGCGCGGCCTGCATCAGGAGCTGCTGCAGGCGTTCGGCGGCCAGGTGCATGGAGCAGGAGGATGATATCAGGAACCCCCCCGGCGCCAACAGTTGCAGGGCCTGGCGATTGAGACGGTGATATGCGCCCTCGCCGCCGGGGATGTCCTTGCGCCGCTTGATAAACGCCGGCGGATCGACCATGACGACATCGAAACGCCGATTCGTTGCCTGCAGCGCACCGATGACCTCGAAGGCGTCCCCGCCTTCCACCTGCACACGCGCCTCCAGGCCGTTGGCCGCCGCATTGCGTTGCAGAAGTTCCCGCGCCGGCGCCGAGGAATCCACGCAGCAGACCTCCGTGGCCCCGGCCCGCGCCGCCTGCAAGCCCCAGGCGCCGATATAGCTGAACACATCGAGCACGCGCCGGCCGGCGGCGTACTTGTGCATGGCCAGCCGGTTGCCGCGCTGGTCGAAGAACCAGCCGGTCTTCTGGCCCTCGCCCAGCGGCACCTCGAAGCGCACGCCGCCCTCTTCGAGCTGCGCGCAGGCGGGCACATCGCCGAGGGTCTCGACCGTGGCATCGAGCTGTTCCAGTTCGCGCACCGGGGCATCGTTGCGCAGCAGCACCCCCTTGATGTCGAGCACGCGGTGCAACGCGCCCAGGATTTCCGCCTTGCAGCGCTCCATGCCGGCCGTGGTGATCTGCATCACCGCCACCTCGCCGTAGCGGTCGACGATCAGGCCGGGAAGACCGTCGCCCTCGCCGTATACCAGGCGGTAGTACGGCCTGTCGAACAGCGCCTCCCGCAATGCCAGCGCCGTCTGTATCCTGTGCGCGAAGAATGCTTCGTCGAATAGCGCGCCGGCACGGCGGGTCACGAGCCGCGCGCAGATGAGCGAATGGGGATTGATGTAGCCGGTCCCGAGGCTCCGGCCGGCGGCGGACTGGATGTTGACCGCGCTGCCCGGTGCAAACGCGGGCAACGGTGTCTTGCTCGCGTCGACCTCGTTGCTGTACACCCACAGGTGGCCGGCCAGCAGGCGACGCTCCTCGTTTTTCTTCAGCGTCAGGACCGGAAGCGAGGGAGCGGGCATGCGGGTGTCGAGAAGGTGGCCAGTCCGGCATTCTACGGCAAAAGCGCCGGATCGGCCGCAATCACACGACCCTCCCAGATCACCAGGTGGCCGCCTCGATAGGGCTGTTCATGCACGGCGGCGGAATGTCCCGGCACCCGGCCGGGATAATAGGCGATGAGGTAACCCTCCGGGTGCTCCCTGAACCAGGCCGGCGCCTGCTCCGGTCTCAGGCTCTCGATGGGGCGCGCAAGCCGGCCATAGAAACCGAACTGGCCGTGATAGTCGGTGAGGCTCGCGACTGGCTGACCCGCCGCTTCCGCCGCGGCAATCACCCGGCTGGCCTCGTGCAAGTCATAGAACGGCGCGGCGATCCGGAAGACGCCGAGGTACACGATGGCCATAACTGCGGCGGACAGGACCGCCACCACGACCGGGTACTGTGCCATGCGCAGCGGTTTCATCAGCGCCAGTGCTGCGGCGCCGACAATGAGCATGCCACCCCAGAGCGGGCTGACCGAACCCACCCAGAGCGGCGTAGTAATCAGGGAGGGGGCCGTCGCCAGGAAGAGGCCGACCAGCCCCAGCAGACCGGCCAGCGCCCGCGGCGGCCGTGTCCTGCCCTGTTGCTCCGCCAGCGACAGCACGCGCGCCACCACCAAGGCAAAGGCCGGCAGCAGGGGCAGCAGGTACTTGAGTTGCTTGCCGCTCATGAGACTCATGACCAGCAGCGTGGAGAGCAGCCAGACCCCGCAGAAACGCACGCCCGCATCCCGCGGCTCGCGCAGCGACCGCAGCAGGGGCCGCCACAACCATGGCAGCAGCAGCCAGGGCGCGAACAGGACCGGCAGCCAGGGAAAATACCACCACCAGGGATGGGCATGGGCGAATGCGCTCACCACCCGGTCGGCCGTCTGTCCCCACAGGATCGCCTGCCGATAGTCCTCGCCGCCCGCCTGTGCCGCCGGCAGCGCCCAGGCAAGCGCGATCCCGGACCCGAGCAGCAGACTCCCGCCGATAGCCGCATACCAGCTCCACCACGAGCGCGGACGGTCGCGG
>JAHKKL010000112.1 GCA_020027635.1 Gammaproteobacteria bacterium | reverse complement strand
AATCGTTTTATTAAGGGCACCACGAAATATATGGGTTTCACCTGTAGGAGCGAGCTCGTCTACAGGGATGTAGACGAGGGGCGTGAGCAGGACGCAGAAGCTTTGCTCGCGAACACGGTGCCCGTTACCGCGTGATTCGCGGGCAAGCCCGCTCCTACAAGTCATTCCTTTGCGTCTCTGCGGTGAATTCATCTTATCGGTCGCCCGGAACGGCGAGGTGCTTCATGTCGATCAGCAGCCGCACCCGCAGCCGGCGAAAGCTGTCCTCATCCAGCATGTCGGGCAGCAGCACCAGCCGGGAGGCGCGGCCGTCGGCGCGGCGGAAATGCAAGATCACGAGCCAGGGCTGCATGAACACGAAGGGCAGCAGCGACGCACCGGTTTCCTGACCGGATCGCAGCGTCAGGCGCCAGCGGTTGCCTTCCTCCCAGACCAGCGCGCGTATCGACTCGGGATCGCGGCGCTGCACGTCGCGGCGCCGGGTGCGGAGCCAGGACAACACGACGCCGAGCGCGAGCGCGGCGACCGGCAGCGGCGGCAGGCCGCAGAACGGAAGCACCGCGAGCGCCGCCCCATGGCTCAGCGTGAGGAACATGCCGAGTCGGCGCGAGAGGCCGGGTTCAAGGCGCAGCGGTGTGGCGTATGTCCTGAACAATGCAGGCGACATCCTTGTCAGCCGGGACCATGCGTCCCATCAACCATTCGAGCAACACGGCGTCCGGGTATTCCAGCAGCCGGGCGAAGCTGTCCCGATCGTGTGCGTCGAGCCGCTCGAAGCGGCGCTCCAGAAAACCGTTCAGCAGCACATCCAGTTCGCGCATGCCGCGCCGGCATTGCCAGGCCAGGCGGTTGCGGGTGTGCAGCGGGTCATCCGTCATGAGCGGTTCCATGGTCAGGTCGAGCGCTTCAGCATCAGTTCCTTGATGCGGCCGATAGCGCGTGTCGGGTTCAGGCCCTTGGGACAGACCTCCACGCAGTTCATGATGGTGTGACAGCGAAACAGTTTGAACGGACCGTCGAGGTCGGCGAGGCGCTCGTCCGTCGCCTGGTCGCGGCTGTCGGCCAGGAACCGCCAGGATTGCAGCAGCGCGGCCGGTCCCAGGAACTTGTCCGGATTCCACCAGTACGACGGGCAGGAGGTGGTGCAGCAGGCGCACAAGATGCATTCGTACAGGCCGTCCAGTTGTTCGCGCTCTGCCGGGCTCTGGCGGCGTTCGACCTCGGGTTCCGGATCGTGGTTGATGAGATAGGGCGTGACGGCGCGGTACTGGCGGTAGAACGGCTCGAGGTCGACGACGAGATCGCGGATGACCGGCAGGCCGGGCATGGGACGCACCTCGATCGGGGTCTTCAGTCCGGCGAGCGGCGTGATGCAGGCGAGCGCGTTGCGGCCGTTGATGTTCATGCCGTCGGAGCCGCACACCCCCTCGCCGCAGGAACGCCGGAAGGTGAGGCTTTCGTCCTGCGCCTTGAGCAGCAGCAGGGCATCGAGCAGCATCATCCCCGGTTTGATCAGCGCGTCAGCGAGTTCCATGGCCTGCATGGACGGTGTGGTATCGTGCTCGGGGTGGTAGCGGTAGATGGAGAATTTCATGGGCGTCAGTAGACCCGTTCTTTGGGCGGAAAACTGTCCACGGTGATCGGCCGGGTCCGCACCGGCTTGGAGTCGACGCTGCGGGTTTCGCGGTGATACAGGCTGTGGCGCAGCCACTGGACGTCGTCGCGCCGCGGGTAGTCGATGCGCGTGTGCGCACCCCGGCTTTCCCGGCGCGCCAGGGCGGTGGCCACGGTCGCCAGTGCGCACTCCATGAGGTTTTCCAGCTCCAGGGCCTCGATGCGCGCGGTGTTGAACACGCGGCTGTGATCCCGCAGCCGTACCTGCGCCATGCGCTCGGCGAGCGCGCTGACCTTGCGCAGGCCATCGGCCAACACCGCCTCGGTGCGGAACACGCCGCAATCCGCCTCCATGACCTGCTGCAGCTCGCCGCGCAGGGCATCCACCGACTCCCCGTCGCCCTGCTGCTCCCAGCGCGCCAGCCGCGCCCGCGCGGCCTCCAGCCCATCGTCCGGGAACGGCCGGTGATAGCGGTTCTCCCGCAGGTACTCGATGATGTGGTTGGCCGCCGCCCGGCCGAAGACGATGATATCCAGCAGGGAATTGCCGCCCAGGCGGTTGGCGCCGTGCACCGAGACGCAGGCGCATTCGCCGGCGGCGTAGAGGCCGGGCACCGGCTCTTCGGGACCGTGCTTCTGCGGTACGACCACCTGGCCGAAGCGGTTAGTCGGGATGCCGCCCATGGTGTAATGCGCGGTCGGGGCCACCGGTATCGGGGACTCCGCCGGATCGAAGCCGAGGAAGGTCATGACCATGTCGCAGATGCCGGGCAGGCGCTTGTGGACGGTCTCCGACCCCAGGTGGTCGAGCTTCAGCAGAACATGGTCCTTGCGCGGGCCGCAGCCGCGCCCTTCGCGGATCTCCGTCGCGATGGCGCGGCTCACCACGTCCCGGCTGGCGAGATCCAGCGCATGCGGTGCATAGCGTTCCATGAAGCGCTCGCCCCCGGCGTTGACGAGATAACCTCCCTCGCCGCGCACCGCTTCGGAGATCAGCATGCCCTTGCCGGCGATGCCGGTCGGATGGAACTGGAAGAATTCCATATCCTGCAGCGGAATGCCGGCCCGCAGGGCCATCGCCATGCCGTCGCCGGTGTTGATGAGCGCGTTGGTATTGGTGCGGAACAGCTGCCCGACGCCGCCGGTGGCGATCAGCGTCGTCTTGGCTTCGATCAGCAGGGGCTCCCCGCTGGCGATGTCCATCACCAGGGCGCCGAGCAGGCAGCCTTCCGCGTCGCGCACCAGGTCGACGGCGAAGTACTCGTCGAAGAAATGCGTTTTGGCGCGGATATTCTGCTGGTAGAGCGAATGCAGAATGGCATGCCCGGTGCGATCCGCCGCCGCGCAGGTGCGCGCGGCCTGCTCCCCGCCGAAGTTCATGCTCTGGCCGCCGAACTGGCGCTGGTAGATGCGGCCATCATCGAGCCGCGAGAACGGCACCCCGAAATGCTCCAGTTCATAGACGGCCTGCGGCGCCGCGCGGCACATGTACTCGATGGCGTCCTGGTCGCCGAGGTAGTCGCTGCCCTTGACGGTGTCGAACATGTGCCAGTGCCAGTTGTCGGGGCGCACGTTGGCGAGCGCCGCGTTGACGCCGCCCTGGGCGGCCACCGTGTGCGAGCGCGTCGGAAACACCTTGGAAACAACCGCGACATGCGCCTCGGCGCTGGCGAGTTGCAGCGCGGCGCGCAGCCCGCCGCCGCCGGCGCCGATGATCAGGGTGTCGAATTTGCGGCGGGCGATCTCCACGCGTCTACCCCGCGGCCAGCAACAGCAGGCGCAACGCCCAGAAACCGCTCGCCGCGAGCAGCGCGCCGCTCAGCGTGAGCAGCAACAGGCGCATCCCCAGTGCGGGGATGTAATCGAGGATGATGTCGCGCACGCCGACCCAGCCGTGCAGCATCAGCGCGAGGACGAAGCCGGCGCCGGCGATGCCCATGGCCGGATGCGAAAGCCACGCGCGCCACTCGGCATAGCCGTGGCTTCCCTGTATCAGGAAATGGATGACAAGGTAAGCCAGGAAACCGGCGAGGTAGACCGCGCTGAAACGCTGGATGAGCCACGCGCGCAGCGCGTAGGTGTGCCGGCTCATACGATCCACCCGATGTAGCCCAGCACCAGCAGCAGCGCTAGCCCGTTGACCGTCCAGGCGGAGCGGCGCGCCGTTGTCCGCTCGACGCCCACCCCGAGATCGATGAGGAGAAAACGCAGTCCGGCCAGCAGATGATGAATCAGCGACCAGGCGATGAAAACCGAGGCGAGCCGCACCCAGCCGCAATGCAGCCATTCGACCGCGTTCGCATAGCTCGCCGGATCGCGCAACGACAGGTCCAGCCAGTAGACCAGCAGCGGAAACGACAGGAACAGCAGCAGGCCCGAGAGGCGATGGGCGATGGAGGTGACGGCGCCGACCGGAAAGTGGATCCGGAAAAGATTGAGGAAAACAGGCGCTGATCGCTGGTTTTGCATGGTCGGCATCGATGATGGCTGCTTTTATACCACCGCCCTGCGGGGAACACCAGACACGGGGCGTCCCCCCGGATGAAAGGCTGACAGCCCGCGCGGATTCAACTAGAATTTTCGTTCCTACCCCAAAGGCCAGATGATGAAACACCGCTGGAAGAACTTTCTCGGAGACGATGCCGGGGCCGAATTCGCGGATGACATCGCGGTTCATTACGGCAACCCGGAACGCGAGCTGGAGGTCGCCGTCACCGGTCTGGTGTTCGCCGATCTCGGCCACCTGGGGGTGATCTCCGTTCACGGCAAGGACGCCGCCGCCTTCCTGCAGGGCCAGTTCAGCAATGATGTCAACCAGGTGGATGAGGGCCATAGCCAGTTGAGCGCCTATTGCACGCCGAAGGGCCGCATCCTCGGCCTGTTCCGTCTGTTCCGGCGCGGCGATACCTTCTATCTGCGGCTCCCGCTGGATACCCTCGATGCGGTGCTGCAGCGCCTGCGCCGCTATGTCCTGCGCGCCGAGGTCACCCTGGAAGATGCCACGGACAACTTCATCCGCATCGGCGTCACGGGCAGGGACGCCGCGGAGGAGCTTTTCTCCGCCATCGGCAGACCGCCGGAGCAGCCAGGCGATGTGATCCGCACGCAAGACCTGTCGCTGCTGCGGGTACCTGGTGTCCATCCCCGCTTCGAAATCTATGCCCTGTCATTCGATGCCGCGAAACGGCTCTGGGATACGCTGAACGTGCGCGGCGCCCCGGTCGGCCTGGCCGCCTGGCAGCTCACCGAGATCCAGGCCGGTTTGCCGAATGTCTATGCGAACACCGCCGAGCAGTTCATTCCGCAGATGCTCAACCTGCAGCTCATCGACGGGGTGAACTTCCGCAAGGGCTGTTACCCCGGACAGGAGATCGTGGCGCGCACCCAGTACCTGGGCGCGCTGAAACGCCGCATGTATGCCGGGCGCATCGCGGCGGATGCTCGGCCGTCGCCTGGCGACGCCCTGTATACCACGAACGACAGCACGCAGGCGGCCGGTCAGATCGTGGATGCCCAGCCCCATCCCGACGGCGGCTATGCCGCGCTCGCCGTCCTGCAGATCGGCGCAGCGGAAGCAGGCGACCTCCATCTCGGTTCCAGCGACGGCCCGGTGTTCCTGCTTGGAACGCTGCCCTATCCCCAAAAAGGGGCCGGATACATTTTCTGACCCGGAATCGGGACATTCTCCGATGTTCAACGCTCAACCCGAGAGGCAAGGTGGTCACTCTGTTTCTCGGGAAGACACGTCATGCCACGTCCAGCGCGTCTCAATCTACCGGGTATTCCCCAGCATGTCACCCAACGTGGCAACAATCGCCAGGCCTGCTTCTTCTCCGCTGATGACTACCGACTCTACCTGGATCTGTTGGCTGCCGCCTGTTACAAGCACGATTGCGCACTCCATGCCTATGTCCTGATGACCAATCATGTCCATTTACTCCTGACGCCCGGGAATCCCGATAGCGTGTCACGGGTGGTTCGGGACCTGGGCCGGGATTATGTCCGCACGATCAACAGGAACCACCGTCGATCCGGTACCCTCTGGGAAGGGCGCTACAAGTCTTCGTTGGTAGACGAAGCGCGCTACTGCCTGACCTGTTATCGCTATATTGAACTCAACCCGGTACGGGCCGGCATGGTCAGGCATCCCGGGGATTACCCCCGGAGAGCAGCCTACACGGGCTTATTCAGGGAGGCGCTCAATCAGCACCTGATCAGGCATATCCGCGACAGCGTCGACAAGGGCCTGCCAACCGGCAACGACCGATTCAGGCGGGAGGTCGAGCAGGCCCTGGCTGTCACACTGGGCAACGGCCAGCGCGGCAGACCCAGGAAAACACCGGACTGAAAATGTATCCGGCCCCTTTTAATTGTTATTTGAGGTGATCCTTTAGATTTCGGCCTGCAGGTCGGTGAATATCGACTGATACTTGTCCCTGGTTGGCGGGCTGATGACGCTGAGCGCGCCGCTGATGTCGCCGTTGCCGAGCTTATGCAGCATTCCGCGCCAGAGTCCGAGCAGCCGGCCCTCCAGTTCCTGATCATCGAGCACCGCGGACTGAAAATGTATCCGGCCCCTTTTAGTTCAGCGTGTGTTCGTAAGCCGGTGAGCATTGTGCAAAACACAATAACATACATGCAGCAATTACCTTGAAGCGCATCACCGTAGATTCTCCTCGAGGAATTTCTTAATCCGTGATTCATATTCAGAAACGCTACCGGTCGCATCACCATCCACGCCAATAGCTTGTTGCGCTGCCCAATATCTGAACTTTTCCAGATTTTTAATATCTTCCTGTGTTACAGATAATTCTTTCGCTTCTAGATAAATGGCTTCAAAAAATGTGTAAAGATTTCTCTGTGATGCTCCTGCAGATCGACAACTATTTCCCGCCATCTTCCGCAAATAC
>JAHKKL010000426.1 GCA_020027635.1 Gammaproteobacteria bacterium | reverse complement strand
ATGCGTCTTTCAGGAAATCCTGCTTGGCGGTTCCGGCGCAGGCCGAAGTCGCCGTGGCGCAGTCATTCTTGCCGGCCTTGGCGACACCGAAGCAGCGCTCCTGTTCGGCACATTTTACATCCGCCGCCGAGGCAGTGGCGGGCAGCAGGGCACCGGCGGTCAGCGTGGCCATGGCGGTGGTAATCAGCAGTCGGGTACGATTCATATGATTCCTTGGGGTTGGTATTGGGTTCAGGGTTCAGCCAGTAGACGAATGCGACATCATAAACTTACACGACTTTTCAGTATTGGTCCCGGTATCCGCGGGGGGATCAGGGTTTCTGCTCCTGGCGTAATTGCTGGCGAATACGTTCACGGGCCGGGTCCGGCAGGCGGGTCTCGCCGGGTGCCTCTTCCCGCACGCGCCGGCCGACGCTCCGGAGGAAGGCGAGTTGCCGTTCCAGCCGCGCGCAGCCCGCGCAGTACAAGAGATGCAGGCGCACCGCCAGCCACTCACGCCAGGTAAGCCGGGTATCGCAGGCCCGGGACAGCAGCACGGAAACCTCCTTGCAGGACAGCATCATGGGTTTTCCTTTCCGGCATCGAACCAGCGCTGTTCCAGACATTCCCGCAGGCGCAGCCGGGCGCGATGCAGCAAGACCCATACATTGGACGAGGTCACACTCAGGACCTTACACAGATCGTCGGTATCCAGGCCTTCGAGTTCTGTTAAGGCAAAGGCCTGGGCCTGTCGTGCCGGCAGGCCTTGCATGCAATCGGCGAAGACCTGCCAGAACCGCGAATTCTCCAAAGCGGTGTCCGGGTTTTGCCAGGCATTAGGGAAGCTCAGCCAGTGGTCACTGGATTTTTCGAACAGCGCGTCGATCAGTGCGTCGGGGTCCTCCGACTCTGGAAGCGTCGCCTCGTGAGCGTAGCGCCGGAAATGGTCGATGACCTTATTCTTGAGAATAGCGATCAGCCAGGTGCGCTCGCTGGATTCGCCGGCGAAGCGACTGTGCGTGCGCAGCGCTGCCAGCAGGGTTTCCTGCACCAGATCCTCGGCCGCCGCGGGCTCGCGCACCCGCATCAGCGCGTAGCGGTACAGGGCGTCGCCGTGGCGGTCCAGCCAGCTGTGCGGTTCGGAAGGAGCGTGTGAGTCGTCGTGCATGCAATCGGCGGCGGGACGGTGTCGTCATACTCCAACAGACAGGTGTGATTGGCAAGGCGGCTGTCCCAAAAAACGCCGATGCCGTTGCCTCGCGCGGTGCTGACCGGTAGGCTTGCGCTTCGATACATTTCTGGAATCCGCATGCGCCTCCTGCACACCATGATCCGGGTCGGCAATCTCGACCGATCCATCCGTTTCTACACCGAGGTACTGGGCATGAAGCTTCTGCGCCGGCACGATTACCCGGACGGAAAATTCACGCTTGCCTTCGTCGGCTATGGCCCGGAGTCTGAAGGCGCGGCCATCGAGCTGACCTATAACTATGGCGTCGAAGGCTACGATCTCGGCGGCGGCTTTGGTCATATTGCGCTGGAAGTCGAGAATGCCGCGCAGGCCTGTGACGAAATCCGCAAGCGCGGCGGCAAGGTGGTGCGCGAACCCGGGCCGATGAAGCATGGATCGACGATTATCGCTTTCGTCGAAGACCCCGACGGTTACAAAATCGAACTGATTCAGAGCAAACGGGCCACGACATGAAATGGCTGGATGAAACCCCGATGTGGATGGTGGTGATTGGTGCGCTTGCCCTGGGGCTGGCGCCGTTTGTGCCGGAGCCGCATCTGGTCGAGAAGCTCAGAATGCTTTTCGCGGGCACGCTCGCGAGGCCGATCGATATTTTTGATCTCCTGATGCACGCCTCGTTGCCGGTGCTGCTCGTGGTAAAACTCATCCGCTTCGCCCGCGCCCGCAAGACCGGTTGATTCATGCCGGTTGGTGAAACAGGCGTCGCCGTCGTTCTGCCGGTATTGAACGAGGCGGCTGTACTGCCCGGACAGCTGGCGGCGCTGCGCGCCGGGGGAGACGAGATAGGTCCACCCATTGTTACTTCAGGACTGCTCGGTTTTGTCGGTTTGACGTGCGGCTGGATAGCCCCCGGCTACTGCTCCGGGTGGTGGCGTGGTTCATGAACAAGCGTTCTGCGCTTACCGGGATCTGCACCGGCGATCAGGGGATCTTCGTGCGACGTGATGGCTTCGAGCATCTTGGGGGTTACGCGCCGATACCGCTGATGGAAGATATCGAGCTTTCCCGGCGACTCAAACGCTTTTCGCGCCCGGCGCGTATTCGTACACCCGTGGTTTCCTCGGCACGTCGCTGGGAACAGGGTGGCATCCTCCGCACCATTCTTCTTATGTGGCGCCTGCGCCTGCTCTATTGGCTTGGAGTATCGCCTGAATGGCTTGCCCGGCAGTATGCGGCGGTACGTTGATGAAACAGCCGGAGCTTATGCTCTTCGCGCGCCAGCCGCTGGCCGGCGAAGCGAAGACGCGCCTGGCCGCGCATTGCGGCGCCGGGCGCGCTGCAGAAATCGCCGCGCTGCTTATTCGCGCCACGGTGGAGCTTGCGGCAGCTCATTGGCCGGGGCGGCTCTCGCTCTGTGCATCGCCGAATGGTGATCATCCCCTCTTTCACGAGCTGGCAGGGCGTTATGGTTTGCGGGTCGAATCACAGGTCAGGGGCGATCTGGGAATGAAAATGCACACCGCACTTTCGGGCGGCATTGCCCGGCAGGGCGCCGCGGCCGTCATGGGTTGCGATGTCCCGCATTGCCCGCCGAAGGTGCTTACCAAGGCACACGCCATCCTTGTTCGTGGTGGCAATGTTCTGGGCCCCGCCGTGGATGGGGGCTATTACCTCATGGGTCTACAAGAACCCTGCCCGACGTTTTTCGAAGATATGCCGTGGGGAAACGGCAGGGTGCG
>JAHKKL010000111.1 GCA_020027635.1 Gammaproteobacteria bacterium | reverse complement strand
ACTGAAAACGAAATCGAAGCACTGATTGCCAATCGTATCCGTGCCAGGGAAGACAGGAACTGGGCCGAGGCAGACCGGATCCGCAACGCGCTGGATGCGCAGGGCATCGTGCTCGAAGACGGGGCCTCGGGCACTCGCTGGCGCCGGAAATAAGCTCCGGGAATTCCCGTTGGCATCGTCGGGGAAGGGATGCGGGCACTATTTGACGCTAATAGGGGTTGCACGTAACATAACGACGCTCAGCAAGCACGACAAGGTCCGGCATGGCCTCGTGCAGGTACGGTTACGACGGGGTATAGCGCAGTCTGGTAGCGCGCCTGCTTTGGGAGCAGGATGTCGGGGGTTCAAATCCCTCTACCCCGACCAAGCCCTTGCCGGTCGCGGGGGCCGGGCAAAGGGACTGGCGCCCGTAGCTCAACCGGATAGAGCACCGGCCTTCTAAGCCGACGGTTGCAGGTTCGAATCCTGCCGGGCGCGCCAATTTGCCCGTTCCGGGTGTATGCCGTGCGGTAACAGTTCAATGGTGGACGTAGCTCAGTTGGTAGAGTCCTGGATTGTGATTCCAGTCGTCGTGGGTTCGAGTCCCATCGTCCACCCCATTCTCCAGTTCCTGCCGGTGCGGGTGGCGTCCGACTTCTCGCTTGAACGCCTTCGACCTGTGTGATCCAATACCAGTTTTTGGGCCGTTAGCTCAATTGGTAGAGCAGTGGACTCTTAATCCATTGGTTGTAGGTTCGATTCCTACACGGCCCACCAGATCAGAATGCCCGTGCGTTGCGCGGGCATTTTTTTGCCTACAGGGATGTAGGTACATCGCGGAGCGCAGGGAAGCGCGGGAGCGATGCGCCTCGGGGATGTAGGTACATCGCGGAGCGCAGGGAAGCGCGGGAGCGATGCGCCTCAGGGATGGCCGCTTCGGACGTCCTGTCCTCACGCGGCACTCGTACATCCTGTACATCGTAGGTACGTCGCGGAGCGCAGGGACGATGCACAGGGAGGTGCAAGTGCCGCGGAAGGCACGACTGCAGGGATGCAGAAGGTAGGGTAACGCAGGAGCAGTTACCGAGGATGCCGTAAGCGGCGGCGCGGGAGCGATGCGCCTGCCATGGCACCTGTTTTCCCTGGGCTGCAAGGTAAAAAAATCCAGGTGCGCTCCATGACGACAAGCCGTTATAATTGCTTGGATTATCCGGGCTTACCGGAGCCGGTCAGGGGGCATAGTACAAGCTGCGAAAGTGGCGGAATCGGTAGACGCGCTGGTTTTAGGTGCCAGTGGGGTAACCCGTGAGAGTTCGAGCCTCTCCTTTCGCACCAATCCCGGTACAAGGGCAACACGAAAATACCGTGTGCTCATTGTCAGTGTTATGCCAGGCAGGATAACTGGCGACTATTTTCAGAGGTGATTTCATGCAAGTTTCGGTTGAGAATACCGGCGGCCTTGAACGTCGCATGACGGTTCGGGTGCCTGCCGAGCGGATCGACCAGGAGGTCGATTCCCGGCTCCAGTCCATGAAGGCAACTGTCCGTCTGGATGGATTCCGCCCAGGCAAGGTGCCGCTCGGTGTCATTGAGAAAAAATACGGCACGCTGGTGCGCCAGGAGGTCATGCAACAGGTTATCCGCTCGACTCTGCAGGAAGCACTTGCCCAGGAGAGTCTGCGACCCGCCGCCGAACCAAGGATCGATGCGGTGGAATCGTTCCCTGGGAAACCACTGGAATACATAGCCACTTTCGAAGTCTTTCCGGAAATCACGGCCCCGATCGACTATGGCTTCAAAGTGATACGGCCTGTCGTCGAGATCGGCGCGGCGGATATCGAGGCCATGCTGGAGAAGCTGCGCAGACAACGGGCTACCTGGAAAGCGGTGGATCGCGCGGCTCAGACCGATGACCAGGTGGTCATCGACTTTGAAGGCATGACCGGGGGTAATACCTTTACCGGAGGCAAGGGTCAGAAAATGCCGCTTGTGCTGGGTTCAAACACCATGGTACCCGGCTTCGAAGATCAGCTGATCGGTGCAGGCTCCGGCGAGGAAAGAACGCTGCGGGTGGCTTTCCCTGTTGACTATCCATCCCGGGAGGTTGCTGGGAAGGATGCCGAGTTCAGAGTCAAGGTTCATTCGGTATCGGAAATGGTCTTGCCGGATCTCGATGACGATTTTGCCCGTGCCTTCGGCGTCGCAGACAAGGGGATTGAGGGGCTCAGGCAAGAGGTCGCCGCCAATATGCAGAGAGAGCTGAAACAACTCGTCAAGTCCAATGTGAAAGACCAGGTATTCTCGGGGCTGCTTGAAAGGAACCCGGTCGAGGTTCCCCGACGTCTGATATCCGATGAGGCGGCCCGCCTGCAGGCTCAGCAAACCACCCAGACTGCAAATGCCTCCGAGTTCCAGCAAAATGCGGAGCGCCGGGTGAAGCTGGGTGTGCTTGTCACTGCGATCGTCAAGCAAAACCGCATCCAGATCGATCCTGACCGCGTGCGCGAAACCATCGAAACCATTGCCGCATCCTACGAGAAGCCCGAGGAAGTGGTTCAATGGTACTATGGCAACCAGGAGATGCTGGGCAACGTTCAGTCGGCCGTCATAGAGGAACAGGTGGTTGACTGGGTACTGGAGAATTCAGGTATACAGGTGGAAAATACAGACACGATATTCGACCGGCTGGTCGAAGCGGCCAAGCAACTTAAAGGATAGGAATCGATGACCGATAGCAACAACATGGGTGGCGCGTCTGATACCAGGGCGTTGAATCTTGTACCGATCGTCATCGAACAGACGGCACGAGGTGAACGGGCCTACGACATTTACTCGCGGCTGCTCAAGGAACGCGTTGTGTTTGTAGTGGGGCCGGTGGAAGACTACATGGCCAATGTCGTCGTCGCACAACTGCTGTTCCTGGAATCGGAAAACCCGGACAAGGATATCCACCTGTACATCAATTCCCCGGGCGGTTCGGTAACGGCTGGTCTGGCCGTCTACGATACCATGCAATTCATAAAGCCGGCCGTCAGCACCATGTGTGTCGGCCAGGCCGCCAGCATGGGCGCCTTGTTGCTGGCGGGCGGGGCCAAGGGCAAACGGGTTTGTCTGCCGCATTCCCGCATAATGATCCATCAGCCGCTGGGGGGGTTCCAGGGTCAGGCAACGGATATCGATATCCACGCACGCGAAATCCTGCTGATCCGCGAAAAACTCAACATGATACTTTCCAAGCACACCGGACAGTCGCTGGAAAAGATCAGACAGGATACCGAGCGGGACAACTTCATGGGCGCCAAGGAAGCCAGGGAGTATGGGCTGATCGATGAAATACTGGCGATACGCGATGCGCCAGCGCAGAGTAAGGAACCATAACGGGAAAATTCTGCCGCTGATGGTCGGACAGGGCCGCGACGACCGCTACGGGTAAACCTTCTATGGGGGAAAACCATGTATATCCGCCGGTTATACACTCACAAAAAGACGTCGAAGGAGTTGATTCATAATAAAGAACAGTGTTAAAAACCAGATAGCGGGGCCGTGTTGATAAAAGCGAGGGTTTGAGTATGAACAACGACAGAGACGGTAAGGGCGATGACGGAAAACTGCTCTACTGCTCGTTCTGCGGCAAGAGCCAGCATGAAGTACGCAAACTGATCGCGGGCCCCTCGGTTTTTGTCTGTGACGAGTGTGTCGAACTGTGCAACGACATTATTCGTGAGGAGATGCAGGAAAAATCCTCCGGTGGCGGAAACAAGCTGCCCAAGCCCCAGGAGATCAATAATGTCCTCAATGAGTATGTCATCGGGCAGGAGCGTGCCAAGAAGGTGCTCTCGGTTGCCGTCTACAACCACTACAAGCGTCTCGATGCCGCCAGCAAGAAGGACGGCGTCGAGCTTTCCAAAAGCAATATCCTGCTGATCGGACCGACCGGCTCGGGCAAGACCCTGCTTGCCGAGACCCTGGCGCGGCTGCTGAATGTGCCGTTCACCATCGCGGATGCGACCACCCTGACGGAAGCCGGTTATGTCGGCGAGGACGTCGAGAACATCATCCAGAAATTGCTGCAGAAATGTGATTACGATGTCGAAAAGGCGCAAACCGGGATTGTCTATATCGATGAGATCGACAAGATATCGCGCAAGTCTGACAACCCCTCCATTACCCGGGACGTTTCCGGCGAGGGCGTGCAGCAGGCACTGCTAAAGCTGATCGAGGGCACGGTCGCCTCGGTTCCTCCGCAGGGAGGACGCAAGCACCCGCAGCAGGAATTCCTGCAGGTGGATACCACCAACATACTGTTCATCGTTGGCGGTGCATTTTCCGGACTGGACAAGATCATACGCAGCCGTTCGGAGAAAGGTGGCATCGGCTTCGCGGCCGAGGTCAAAAGCAAGGAACTGAACATAAACCTGGGAGAGATACTCTATGACGTCGAGCCTGAGGACCTCATCAAGTACGGTCTCATCCCGGAGTTCGTCGGCAGATTGCCGGTGGTGGCCACGCTGGAGGAACTCGACGAGCAGGCACTCATTCAGATCCTGACGGAACCTAAGAATGCTCTGACCAAACAGTATGCAAAGCTGTTTCTAATGGAGGGCTGCGATCTCGAGTTCCGGGATGACGCCTTGCGTTCCGTTGCACGCAAGGCCATGGTAAGAAAAACCGGAGCCCGGGGGTTGCGCACCATTCTCGAGCAGGTATTGCTCGATACCATGTATGACCTGCCGTCACTGGAAAACGTCAGAAAAGTGGTCATCGATGAAAGCGTTATCCTCGGGGCCTCAAAACCGTACATGATTTTTGACGCCTCAGAGCCGCTGGCGGCATCTGAGTAGTTTTTATATTCCCAATAAAACCAGTCTGTTGGTTCCCGAGAGTGTCCAGCTTGCGGGCTGGCACGCTCATTGCTGCAATATCATCGCGTGTCAAAAAATGTAATGTTGAAGTCTTGCGACCCGCACCCCATATTGGGTCAATGAAGCAATGCTTGGTCATACCCGCATACCGACAGGCAGAACAACGGGCCTTGGAAGACGGGTGTGACGGACTTCTGGCACATTGGCGGTCGTGACCGGTACTACTCATTCAACAGGAAGGGATGGAGATTCAAATGACAGATGAAACCACGGGTGCAATACCGGTGTTGCCGTTAAGGGACGTTGTCGTCTATCCGCACATGGTCATCCCGCTTTTCGTGGGTCGCGAGAAATCGATCAATGCGCTCGATACCGCCATGCAGGAAGACAAGAAGATACTGCTGGTAGCCCAGAAGAATGCCGAGATTGACGACCCCTCGGTCGACGACATTCATGAAATAGGCACCTTGTCCACGATTCTTCAGTTGCTGAAGCTGCCCGACGGAACGGTGAAGGTGCTGGTCGAAGGCGTCGAACGCGCGCGTATCACCTCCTTTGAATCCATCGAGGCGTTTTTTACCGCCAACATCGAAATCATTCCTTCATCGGATGAGGACAAGGAAAAGGAGCTTGGCGTACTCACGCGTTCCCTGCTGGCGATGTTCGAGCAGTATGTCAAGCTGAACAAGAAGGTACCTCCCGAGATCCTTACCTCCTTGTCGGGTATCGATGAACCCGGACGCCTGGCGGACACCATCGCGGCGCACATGTCGCTGAAGCTCGATGAGAAACAGCGGATACTCGAGATCGAAAGCAGCCGTGAACGCCTGGAACGACTGATGGGGTTGATCGAGGGCGAAATCGATATCATGCAGATCGAGAAGCGGATCCGCGGTCGCGTCAAGCAGCAGATGGAAAAGAGCCAGCGCGAGTACTATCTGAATGAGCAGATGAAGGCCATTCAGAAGGAACTGGGTGAAATGGAAGACGCCCCCAATGAACTCGAGGAACTGCAGCACAAGATCGAGAAGGCCGGCATGAGCAAGGAAGCCAAGGACAAGGCGAGTTCCGAGCTGAACAAGCTGAAGATGATGTCGCCCATGTCCGCCGAGGCCACCGTGGTCAGGAATTA
>JAHKKL010000110.1 GCA_020027635.1 Gammaproteobacteria bacterium | reverse complement strand
TTACCGACAGCACGCCGAAACCACGCCGCCAGGTGGTGGATGTGCCGACCAAGTGCGACCGGTGCCATGATGTGCTGAGCGTGCACGGTAACAGCCGCAACAACAACGGCCAGCTGTGTGTGCTTTGCCACAACCCGAGCAATACCGATGTCGCGCGCCGCCCGAAGGACGCAGTCACGGGTCTGCCGCTCGTCTCCCCGCTGGACGGCAAGACGGAGGAATCGATCGACTTCAAGCGCCTGATCCACGGCATCCATGCCGCCTCGGTGACGAATTTCGACGGCACCACTATCCACGGCTTCCGCGAAAAGGGACTGGTGATCTACGGGTTTGGCGGCAGTGCCAATGACTTCAGCAACGTCCGCTTCCCCGGCGTTTTGTCAAAATGCGAGACCTGCCACCTGCCGGATACCAATACGCTCGCTGACCGCTCGGCGAGCGGCGGCGGTAACTGGGAGTTGCCGGCGCAGAACGGTATCCGCGGCAGCACGGTGGACTCCTACCCGGGTGCGGCAGCGGATGGCTCGAATTTCACCGCGAAGCTGGCCGACCAGTCGGATGACCTGAAGTACTCGCCGATCGCGTCGGTGTGTTCCGCCTGTCACGACGGCACATTGCCGCGCGCGCACATGGAGGATAATGGCGCACTGTTCAGAGCCGACCAGGTGACTCAGGAGGGCAACGTCGAGGCCTGCCCGGTGTGTCACGGTCCCGGCAGGCTGGCCGACGTAAAACTGGTGCACGACAAGGCCTTTGCGGAATTCCTCGGGGAATTCATTCCGTAATCGGTGCGAACCTGTCTCGAATTGCTGAACCGGGACCTGCAATGCCCATGAAGCATTTCGAGGCAGGTTTCGGTTTCATTCCTGAAAACGATGTGCGGCGGATTCGCCAGTTCACACGGGTAATTACATGCGTCCAAGCATATCTTTACGAATTGCCGGAGCGTCTGCGGCGCGATGATCATGCCCGTTCGAGGTAACCCGCACCCGCTGATGCCTATGAAAAAAACCAGACGCGTGCCGCTCTCCATTCCGCTGCTCCTCTGGTGCCTCCTGACCATTGTGATCAGTCATGCCGGGCAGGCTGCCCCACCGGTGGAACCCGCGAGCGCCGGAGGCAAGGCTCCAAAAACCGCGCCGGCATCCGTCAGCGCCGTGGAATATTCGCAGAAAGGCGCCGACACGTGTATCAAGTGCCACGACGTGGACTCGGAATACCCGGTCTTCGATATCTTCAAGACCAAACATGCCATGAAGGCGGACTCACGAACGCCGTTTGCCGGACTGCAGTGCGAGGCCTGTCACGGACCCGGTGTCAAGGGCATGGCGTCCATGGAGGAAGCCCAGAAGGCGGGGAGCCACGTCGGCAAGGTCCGGCCAGGAGAGAAGCGTCCACCGATCCTGAATTTCGGCGTCAAGTCGGACGAGCCCGTGGAAACGCAGAACCGCATGTGCCTCCAATGTCACGAGGACGACAATCACATCGCCTGGTGGGGCAGTGCGCACGAGAAGGGCGAAGTCGCATGCGCCAATTGTCACACGATCCATACGGCGCATGATCCCGTGCTCGACAAAGTGACCCAGCCGGAGGTGTGTTACAAGTGCCACCTGAAGGAACGCGCCGAGTTTTTCAAACCTTCCAATCATCCGGTGCGGTTCGGCCAGATGGACTGCAGCGATTGTCATGCCAGCCACGGGACGGGTACGTCCACCTTGCTGATCCGCCCGACGCTGAACGAAACCTGTTACACCTGCCACGCGGATAAACGTGGACCGTTCCTGTGGGAGCACCCACCCGCGTCCGAAGATTGCACCCTGTGCCATACGCCGCACGGCTCGATCCACCCGGCGTTGCTGACGAAACGCCCGCCGTTGCTGTGCCAGCAGTGCCATTCGCAGATCGGCCATCCGAGCGTCGCGTTTACCACGCAGGGCTTGCCGAATGCAAATCCTTCCGGGTTTCTGCTGGCAGGATCCTGCATGAACTGTCATTCACAGGTGCACGGATCGAACCACCCTTCCGGGGTCAAGCTGATGCGCTAGCGTAATCGGCGGTAACCGGTTGTTCACACGCGTAACGGGGGAGGCCATGATAAAGCGCGACATGAACGTGACGACCACCGGCGGGCGATGGCTGCTGGTGATACTGTGCTTGCCATTCTCAAAGTGTATTTTCGCCGATACGACGGAGGCGGAAATACCGGCAGGCGTCGATATCTCCAGTTGGGTCTGCAAGTACTGTGAGTTCGAGCAGGGTTTAAGCGGCGAGCTAGAGGGCGGTGTCGGGTATGTATCCGACAATTCCTTCAAGTTCGGCGAGTACAATGGTCTCAACGACAAGGGTGCTTACCCGATCGGCAATGCCACGGCGCGTTATCGCGATGAAAATGCCGATTACCTCAATCTGCGGGTCCGGGATCTCGGTCTCGACACCCGCTCGGTCGGCATGGAGGGTGGTCGGCAGGGGAGCTACAAGCTATTCCTGAACTACGACGAGATCCCGCACTACATCTCCGACAGCGCAAGGACACCCTACCGGGGCAACGGCAATGATACGCTGCGCTTGCCGTCCAACTGGGTCACCGCCGGCTCGACCGCCGGCATGACGGAACTGGACGCCAGCCTGCAGGATGTCGATCTGGAAACGAAGCGCAAGCGGTTGGGTGTCGGCATTGAGATCATACCCGCCAGGAAATGGGAAACTGCCGTCAATGTCCGTCATGAGGTTCAGGACGGGCAGAAGGCTACCGCCGGGTCCTTTTTCTTCAACGCGGCCCAACTGGCCGAGCCGGTCGACTATGTCACCGACGAGGTGGAGGCATCCGCCACCTATACCACGCGGAAATGGCAATCCAAGCTGGCCTATTACGGCTCATTTTTTAACAACCATAACGATTCCCTGACCTGGCAAAATGCCTACAACCCGATTGTCCCCGGGCAGGATGCCGGCCAGCTCGCCCTGCCGCCTGATAACCAGTTCAACCAGGTCCTTATGTCATCCGGTTACCAGCTGAGCGAGCGCACCCGGGTTAGCGGCGACATCGCCCTTGGCCGCATGGAACAGAATGCGGACCTGCTCGCGGCTACGATCAACCCGAATCTCTCGGTGGCCTTGCCCGAATCCTCGGCGCATGCACAGGTGAACACCCTGACCGCCGACCTGAAAGCCGACTCCGCGGTGACCAGCAAGCTGCGCCTGAATGCGGCCTATCGCTACAATAACCGGGAAAACAAGACGCCAAGCGAGGTGTGGGACTGGGTCACGACCGATGCCTTCACCTCGGCAGCACGCAAAAACCTGCCGTACAGTTTTACGGACAACACGGTTAACCTGGGGGGCGAGTACCGGATCGACAAGGTGACCAAGGTCAACGCTGGCTACGATTTTGAGCAGAAGGATCGCACCCACCAGGAGGTCAACCGTACGAAGGAGAACACCTTCTGGGGCAAGGCCAGTGTGCGCGCCCGCGACAACATCGACTTTGCATTCAAGGCGGCACATGCCAACCGCAGCAACTCGGACTATAACACGGTTGACGAAACGCAACCGCCGGAGAACCCGCTGATGAGAAAATACAACATGGCAGACCGCCAGCGCGATAGCGCCAGTCTCAATGCCGGGTTCATTCCACATGAGCGGATCAACATCGGGATGAGCGTCGACCTTGCGCAGGACGACTATTCGAACTCGCCGCTGGGCCTGACAAAGAGTCGCGAAGCCTCTTATAACACCGACGCCTCGGTGATCCTTACGGACGTGACCACCCTGCATGTCTTCGCCAGCTGGCAGCGGATAAAATCCAATCAGGCCGGCAGCCAGACCTTCTCGACCCCTGACTGGTCTTCGAAAAACAATGACACCTTCGATAGCTACGGCATCGGCGTGAAGCACCAGCTGATCAAGGACAAGCTCGATGTCGGCGCCGATTACGTTCTGTCACGTTCGACCGGCAAGGTCAACGTCGATAGCGGTGCGCCTGGTGCGGATTTTCCCGACCTGAAAACAGATCTCGATTCGGTGAAGCTGTATAGCGACTATCACCTGAAGGAAAACCTGACCTTGCATGCGGCGTACTGGTTCGAGCACTATAATTCGAAGGACTGGATGCTGGATGGCGTCGATCCCGGCACCATCCCCAACGTCATCAGCTTTGGCGAAGACTCTCCCAACTATAACGTACACGCCGTGATGATGTCGGTACGCTACCGGTTCTGAGTTGCGCGGGTGAAGATCCCCGACAAGGTAGATCTGACCTGATCCGTTACCGTTCACTTCACCACGGCCGTGTTCACGGGTACCATCCTCCCGAAGAGTCATCGCGGGAATAAACCATGCGAGTTGCAATCATCGGGGCCGGCATCAGCGGCCTGTCCACCGCCTTTTACCTGCAACGGGAACGGCCCGATCGGGAACTGCTGATCTTCGACGCCAACCCCGTGCCAGGCGGGACCATGTGTACGGTCGAATGCGATGGATTTCGCTTCGAGGCCGGCGGCAACGGTTTTCTCACCAACAAGCCGGACAGTTTGCAGCTGGTCAAGGATGCCGGCGCCGAGCATCTGCTGCTGCCCAGTTCGGAGCTGGCGCGCAAACGTTTCATCTACACCGACCGGCTGCATCGACTGCCGGAAACGCCGCCGGCGTTCCTTGCCTCGCGATTGCTCAGCCTGCCCCAGAAACTGCGCGTGGCCGCCGAGTTGTTCATCCCCCCGCGGCGTGACGACGGCGATGAGACGCTGCAGAGCTTCGGCTACCGCCGGGTGGGCAAGGCCTTCACCGATGTGTTCCTCGATGCCATGACTGCCGGCATCTATGCCACCACCCCGGGTCGGGTTTCGGTGAACGCCGCCTTCCCGCTGGTGGTGCAACTCGAGCGGGAATACGGCGGTCTGTTCCGCGGCATGCTCGCGCGCCGCAAGCGCCAGGCAGGCCCCGGCGGCATCCTGATGAGTTTCCGGGGCGGGGTAGGGCGCTTCATCAGCCATCTGCAGACAGTGCTGCGCGCCGACTGGCGCCTGGGTGTCCCGGTTACCGGGATCCTGCGCGATGTCGATGGCTACCGGGTACTCTCGGCGGCGGGTGAGGAACATGTGGACCAGGTCGTGGTGTCGGCCACCGCACCCGCGGCCGCCGTCATGCTGCGAGGACTGGACGCGGAACTCGCGTCACGGCTCGCGGCGATCGACTATTCGCCCATCGCCGTGGTCGGATTCGGTTACCGGCATCTCGATCACCCCCTGGACGGCTTCGGCCTGCTCACCACCACGGCGGCTGGGCTGCCGATCCTGGGGGTGCTGTGGGACAGCAGTATTTTCCCCGATCGTGCCCCCGACGGCAGCAAGTGCCTGAGGGTAATGATCGGCGGCCAGCGCAATCCGGAGCAGATGCGTCTGGACGAGGCGGGCCTGCTGGCCGCCGCGCGCGCTGGCATCCGTGTGACCATGGGAGTGGACGCCGAGCCGGACGTGAGTTTCGTGCGCCGCTGGCAGCATGGCATCCCCAATTACCCGGTAGGGCACCTGCGTGCCATGGATGCTCTGTTTGCTCATGTGGCGCGCTACCCTGGCCTGCATCTGAACTGCAATGCCTATCGTGGCATCGCCATGAACGATTGCGTGCGCAACAGCCGTGAACTGGCGCAGAGGCTCTGCGCCGGCTGAACGTGTCGTGCGCGGGGTGGTCCGTGCCGCACCCCGGATGGCGGTTGAGCGGGGAATCGCCACGCCCCGCGCCCGGTATGCCGCCGGGGTGTCATCTTCTGTGCGGGGTGCTCACCAACCGACGGCACTCCGGCATGACACGGGGAGCCGCCTGACGCCGCGTCGTCTACAAGAGACCCGGGTTGTCGCCGACGTTCTTGAGCTTCGGCTCATTCAGCGCGATGCGGCTGATGGTTTTTTTGGCGCGCAGGTATTCGGTGACCACATCCCACACCGGCACGCCATCCGGCTGCTCCTGTACGCTCGCCCAG
>JAHKKL010000109.1 GCA_020027635.1 Gammaproteobacteria bacterium | reverse complement strand
TGTCCATGCACCGCGATGCGCTCCATCTGCGCCGGCGTCAGCGTCGGAAACATCTGGCCGATGCGCGCGGTCAGTGTCAAGGGTTCCGGCGTGGCGATGGTATCGGTCATGGCGATGCGTCCATCATCAATCGGTACGGTTGCGTGAGCTCAACCAATTAGGCTGCTTTATGAGCAGTTTAGACCAAAATCGTCATTGCCGATGCCGGCAACGCGGAAGCCAGCCAATGATGCAGAAATCGACAGGAGCCGAAAAAGGAGATCACGGGTTTCAGCAATGGACGATTTGTGAGGGAGCATCGTTTAATCTTCCCAACCACCGCCAAGCGCCTTGTACAGCGCAATCAGGTCCTGACTCAGGCTGGAATCGCTCTGGACGAAGGCGGCCTCGGAGAGGTACAGCGAGCCTTGGGACTGAAGCACATTCAGGAAATCGGTCTGGCCCTCGGTATACAGCTGCGTCGCGAGTTCGACGGCCTTGCGGTTGGCAACGACGGCATCGTTAAGCGACTTGTGGTGTTCCCATTCCTTCGCGTAGGCGATGAGCGCATTCTCCACGTCCTGCAACGCGGCGAGCACGGTCTTCTGGTAGGTGATGTAGGCCTGATCACGGAGCGCTTCCTGTACATGGACGTTGGCGACGATGCTGCCACCCTGGAAAATCGGCCAGTTCACCGACGGACCAAACGACCAGGAACGGTCAGCGCCGCTGGACAGCCTGTCAGCTTGCCAGCTCAGCGAGCCGGTCAGCGAGAACTTCGGGAAGAGGTCGGCGACGGCCACGCCAATCTGCGCGGTGGCGGCGTGGAGCTGGGCTTCCGCCTGGCGGATGTCCGGCCGGCGGCGCAACAGCTCCGAGGGCAGCCCCACCGGCACCTCCGGTGGCGTCACCGGCAGCGGTCCGGATACGGCAAGCTCGTTCAGCAAGTCGGCGGGGGGGCGCGCCAGCAGGACGCTCAACGCGTAGATGGATTGCTGGGCGGAGGTTTGCAGCACCGGGACGACCGACTCGGTGGTGGCGACTTGCGCATCGGCATTAGCCACGTCGAGGCCGCTGACGAAACCGGCATTAAATCGCTGCCGGGTGATGTCGGCGGTGTGCCGCTGCGCCCGCAGGTTTTCCTGCGAAATCACAATCTGCTGCTGAGAGCCGCGCAGTTGCACGTAATTCAGCGCCACCTCGGCCGCGAGGCTGACCTGCACGTCACGCAGCCCTTCCTGCGCGGCGAGAATGTTCGCCTCGGTCGACTCGACGTTGCGGCGGGTGCCGCCGAAGATGTCCGCCTCCCACAGCGCGTCGAGGCCGGTCTGAAACAGATTCTGCTCGCCCGCCTGCCCTTGCCGGGAGTGGGAGCGCTGGTAGCCGGCTGAGGCATCGACCGCCGGCCAGAGACCGCCGGCGATGACGCCGCGCGTAAATCGAGCCTCACGCAACCGCGCTTCGGCGAACTGAACATCGAGGTTCGCCTTGATCGCCTCGTCCACCAGCGCGGTCAGCTTCGAGTCGTTGAACTGCCGCCACCACGCGCCCAGCTCGACCGGCGCACTGGTGACCGATGATCCGGCCCAGCCGCCGGGCATCACCGTTTGCGGGGGCTGGTAATTCGGGCCGACGGCGCAACCGGCCAGCAGCGCAACCGACGCGAGCCACGGGGCGATGCTATTCATACCGCAGTGCCTCGATCGGATCCAGACGGGAGGCTTTCCAGGCCGGGTAATAACCGAAGACAATACCGACGGTCGCCGAGACCAGCACCGCCGCCACGATGGCGCCGATGGAGATGACGGTCGGCCAGTTCAACACCAGTTGCACCAGAAACGAACTGCCGCGGCCGACCAGAATGCCCATCGCGCCGCCAATCAGGCACAGCACGACAGCCTCGGCGAGAAATTGCCGGAGGATATCGCCTGGTTTCGCGCCGACCGCCATGCGCAAGCCGATCTCGCGCGTGCGTTCGGTGACCGAGACAAGCATGATGTTCATGATGCCCACGCCCCCGACCACCAGCGAGATCATGGCCACCGCCAGCAGCAGCTTGGTCATCAGGTCGGTCGTGGAAGACATCGCCTTGGTCATTTCGGTCATATCCCGAATCGAGAAATCATCCGGTTCACCCGGGTGGATGTGGTGCCGTTCGTGCAGCAGGGTTACGATCTGTTGTATGGCCAACGGAATCTGGCCGCCGGAGCGCGCCGCGACGATGATCTGGTCCACGCTCGTGAAGCGCACCGGCAGCGGCGTATCGGCCTGCTGGGTGGCCGAGGGCGTCGGGTAGGGGCTTGCCTTGCCGGGATAAATCTGGCTGAGCGTGTTGACCGCGGTCGAAGCGGTGTTGGCGGTGGCGGCGCTCTGATTGACGTTCTCCACCGAGGAGCCGGCGACGCGGTACTTGATCGTCGTCCACGGCGCGAGCACGACGTCGTCCTGGTCCATGCCCATCATGTTCGCGCCCTTGCGCTGGAGGACGCCGATGACCTTGAAAGCCACGTTCTGGATGCGCAGCTCCTGACCCAGCGGCGACTGGCCGCCGAAGAGTTCGCGAACGATGGTCTGGCCGACAAGGCAAACCTTGCTGGCGTTGCGCACATCGCGATCGGTGAATGTGTCGCCCTCCGCCAGTTCCGTCCAGTCGCGCACCTGCAAGTAGTCCGGCGTCGTGCCGTAGATGAACAATGGCACCCAGTTCCGGTTACCGTAAACGACTTGTGTACGCACGCGCTCGACCGGTGCCACGCTGGCGACGGCGGGACATTCTTTTCCGATGGCCCTGGCATCCTCGGGCGTGAGCGTTTTCACGCTGCCGGCACCGAAACTGACGCCGCCGCTGGCGGCGGTGCCGGGCATGATGAGCAAGTTGTTGGCGCCCATGCTGGCGATGGTGCGCTGGATCGCGGCGGAAGAACCGTTGCCGATCTCCATCATCGCAATCACCGCCGCGACGCCGATGACGATGCCCAGGGTCGTCAGCGCCGCCCGCATGATGTTGCGGCGCAGAGCGCGCAACGCCAGCTTCAAGGTGCGGAGTGATTTCATGCGGGGTCGCCGGCCGGGGCCGCCGCGCGCCCGTCCGCGCCCGCGGGAGCGGTTGCACCGTCTTCGATGAGTCCATCCTTGATACGGATGATCCGTTGCGCGTGTCGCGCCACCTCCGGATCGTGTGTCACGAGGATGACCGTGAGGCCCTCGCGCAGGTTGAGGTCCTGGAACATCCGGAGGATTTCCTCGCTGGTTCGGGAATCGAGGTTACCGGTGGGCTCGTCGGCGAGCAGGATTTGCGGAGTATTCACCAGCGAACGTGCGATGGCCACGCGTTGCTGCTGGCCGCCGGACAACTGCGACGGCTGATGGTCCATCCGGTCCGCCAGCCCGACCCGCTTGAGCAATCCGGTGGCCCGTTCTTTCATCTGTCGGTCCGTGAGTGGCTCCGCGGCGTAGGACAAAGGCATCATCACGTTTTCCAGGGCGCTGGTGCGTGCCAGAAGGTTGAAACTCTGGAAGATGAAGCCGATCGTCCGATTGCGCACCCGCGCCCGTTCCGTCGCCGACAAACCGGAGATTTCCCGGCCATCCAGCCAGTACTCGCCCGAGCTCGGGTGATCCAGACAGCCCAGCAGATGCATCAACGTACTCTTGCCGGAACCGCTGGCACCCATCAACGCCACCAGCTCACCCCGGGCGACACGCAGGGAAATGCCCTTCAACACCGGCAGATCCACTTCGCCCAGGTGGTAGGTCTTGCAAATGTCTCGCAGTTCAATCAACTCCATGATCGAACTCCGTGTGTTTCCTATTCAGGGCGCGCCTCCCGACCGGCCGCCGCCCGCCGTCACGCCCTGGGCCGCATTGCCGCGGGCGCGGCCGAGTTGCGGCGTAAACGGACTGGCCCCGCCGCCGGCATCGGCGCTGGCCTGGGACGATTGCTCCCCGACCACCACGTTCATCGCTTCTGACAAATCGGCGCCCGCCACTTCGGTCAGTGTGCCATCCGTCAATCCGGTTTTGACCTTGAGCGGTCGCACATAGTTGCCCTGCGCCACCCACAGGGTCCGTGGCGTTTCGGCGGGACCGGCCGGCGCGGTGGTGGATGCCGAACCCTGCGTTTGCGCACCGCCGGCGGCATCGGCTTGCTGACGAAATTCCGGCGCGATGTCACTGGCTTGAGGCTCCCAGCGCAGCGCCGCGTTGGGCACGGCGAGCACATTCTCGCGGCGGCCGCTGATGAACTGCACATTGGCCGTCAGGTACGGGAGGAGCCTGCCGTCAGCGTTGTCCGTGTTCACCACCACCGTGTACGTGACGACATTCTGGGTCATGCTGGCGTTCAGGCGGACCTTGCCGACCTGGCCGTGGAAAACCTCGCCTGGAAATGCGTCCACGGTGAACGTGACGGCCTGACCGGGATTGATGTTGCCGATGTCGGCTTCGTTCACCGAAACCCAGACCTGGATGCGCTTGAGGTCTTTGGCGATCAGGAACAGACTCGGCGCGTTCAGGCTGGAGACGACGGTCTGGCCGATATTGACGCGCCGGTCGATGATCACGCCCTTGACCGGCGACTTGATGGTGCAGTAGCCGAGATTGCGTCGCGCCCGATTCAACGCCGCCTGGGTCTGGACCACTGCCGCCTGTGAGACGCCCAGATTGGCCTTGGCGACCTCGAAATTGGCTTTGTATTGATCATACGCGCTCGGTGCCAGCGCTTCGGAGGGGCCGAGTTTTTGCGCGCGTTCCCAATCCTGACGGGCCTGGTTCAACTTGGCCTGCGACTGGACCACGTTGGCCTCGGCGCTGTTCAGGTTGGCCTGGGCCTGCTGAACGTCAGCGGCGTACAACGAATCGTCAATCTGCGCCAGCACCGTCCCTTCATCGACGACCGAGCCGTAATCGACCGGCTTGCCGTTGACGTCCGTGCCGAACGCATTGATCTGCCCGGCCACCTGCGCGCCGACGTCCACGACTTCCTCCGGCTCCACCGTGCCGGTCGCGCCGATCGTGGCCAGCAGGTCGGCGCGCTTCACCGGGACCGTACGAAGTTTCGTGACCGGTTCACGTTCGCCGTACAGGTGCCACGCGCCCAGCCCGGCGAGCAGGGCCGTCACACCGATTGCAATCACCGTAAACCGAGATGTTCGTCGCATCTTTGTCTCCATCGTTCACACCCTGCCCGGTTCCCCGTCCCTTATGCCGGCGCTGTGCGGATACAGGGAGCATATAGAAACTACCTGGAAAACGGCTATAGCGGATTCATTCATGGGGAATCCCGTCAGCGGCTGGCGAAGGTGCATCGCCCGGTCACCGTTAATCCCGGCCGTCGTGGTGGTTGCCGTCCATGTCTGGCTGACGGTTTCGCAGCGCTTCCTCGGGTATAACGGATACGCCGACTGCATGATTTACCATGGACCGGCGCTGCCGGCGCTCGTCGCACTGCCGGCCGGCAGTGCGACGGGGGATCTGATCGACGGGGTGATGCATCACTGACCGAAGGGATTCCCCCGCCCGTTGCTTACCCGGTCATGGGGTGGTCGGGGATGGGATCCGCTTTTATGCCTCTTGGGCAAGCAGTGCCACCTGGCGCCCGCAAAGGGAGCGAATTTAGTTGGACTCCGCCTGGGCGGTTCCGTAACGCCAGGAGCCATCAGGTTGCAGGCAGGCCGTGCCGTAACCGTCCACCTGTTTACCGCCGACCATGATCTTCGTGCGGTACTCCCGCTCCTGCAGGCAGGGGCTTACGGTCGCGGGCGGTGGGGCGGCATTGGCCGGTGGATAGTAACCGTGATCAGTCTGCTGTGGTATTGGATAGATGTTGCCAAGAGCATATCCGACGATGCCACCACCGAGCAGGCCATACCATAGTTCATTGTCGTGGTCGTGATTGTTGTGGTGATGGCTTCCGCAGTTGTTGCACGAGTAGTTGGGATAATAATGCGGGTAATAGCGTGGGGAATAATGCGGGTAATAGTGCGGATAATAAGGCGCCCT
>JAHKKL010000108.1 GCA_020027635.1 Gammaproteobacteria bacterium | reverse complement strand
GGGCCGGCTGGAACTCGGTGGTCGTGCTGCGGCTGAAGGCCAGCATGTCGGCCACGATTCGGCTGGCGCGGCTGGCCGCCTGGCGGATGGCCTCGACGAATTCCAGAATGCCACGCTCCTCCAGGTAGCGATAGACGAGTTTCAGATCCACGCCCAGCGATTCGGCCACCTGGCGGTTGGTGTCCAGCTCCTCCGAGAGCCGGCGCTGGATGTTCTGGCTGCTCTGCAATACCCCGCTCAGCGGATTGTTGATTTCATGCGCCATGCCGGCGGCGAGCCCGCCGACGGACATCATCTTTTCGGTCTGTACCATCATCTGCTCGATGCGTACCCGGTCGGTGATGTCGTCGACCCGGATCACGGCGCCGACCGCACCGTCGGTCACCAGGGGATAGACCATGACATCCGCATAGCGTGTTTCACCGTTCCTGTCGGTGATCAGACTGAGACGCTCCGTGCTGATCTGGCTTTGCCTGCGCAGCGACTCCTGCAGGTTGCTTAGCTGCGATTCGATCTCGGGGAAGAGCGCGCCGAATGGCTGGCCGATGGCCTGACCGTTCGGTACGCCGGTGGCCGTCTCGGCGCTCTGATTCCACTCCGTTACCCGTCCCCGCATATCCACGCCGACCAGAACGGAGGGCATGGAATCGATGATGTTCTTCAGGTAGGAGCGCATGCGCTGTATCTCCTGGTAAAACTGCACGCGCTCGGAGATATCCACGATGGATGCAAGGATATGAGTCTCATGGTCCGTCTCCA
The DNA here is from genome assembly GCA_020027635.1 of Gammaproteobacteria bacterium. GTDB lineage: Bacteria > Pseudomonadota > Gammaproteobacteria > UBA9214 > UBA9214 > CAVQCA01. The sequence goes on along the minus strand of JAHKKL010000108.1, from coordinate 5,235 downwards.
CCGGGCTCAGGCCGATTTCGACGGGAAACTCGCTGCCATCCTTCCTGAGGCCGAACAGGTTGCGCCCGAGTCCCATGGCCCTGGCGCGATGCTCGTCCATGAAGCGGCTGCGGTAGTCGTCGTGCCGGCCGCGCAGGCGCTCGGGGATCAGCATCTCGACGGGCTGCCCGAGCAGTTCGCTACGCCGGTAGCCGAAATATTTTTCCAGCTGCGAGTTGACGAGGACGATGCGACCTGACGAATCCACCATCACGATGCCGTTGGGCGCCGACTCGACGACCAGCCGGAAGAGCATCTCCGCGCGCTCGCGCTGGGTGATATCCTCGATTTCCCCTACGACCATCAGCGGCTGATTGCGGGCATCCCGGACCAGTCCGGCGCGCGCGCGGACGGTGATGACCACGCCATCCTTGCGGAGGTAGTGCTTCTCCAGATCGCAGCTGCCGATGTCGTCCTGTATGAGGGCGTGCAAGTGTTTCCGGGTTTCTGCCCGGTCATCGGGGTGGGTGATGTCATCGATGGACAGGCGTGCAAGTTCGTCCGCCGTGTATCCCAGGATATTGCAGAGCGTGGGATTGACGCTGAGCAGCCGGCCGTCCAGTCCGGCGGTCAGGATGCCGATGGGGGCATGTTCCAGGGTGAGGCGCAGTTGTTCCTCGCGCTGCCGCAGTTGTTCCTCCGCCCGCTTCTGGGTGGTGATGTCCTCGCCGGAACTGAGGCTTGCGGTGATGTTGCCCGCCTCGTCGAGCAGGACGGTGTTGTGCCAGGCGATGAGCCGTTCCTCGCCGGCGCTCGTCAGCACCGGATGCTGGATGTACTCCTGGCTGGACGCCTGCCCGGCCATCAGGGCGGCGAATGATCCCCGCAACGATTCCCGGGAGGCTGCCGGCACGAAGGTGTCAAACCAGTTTCTGCCGACGATCTCCGCTTCCGCGTAGCCCAGCAGTTCGCTGCCCTTGCGGTTGATCAGGGTGACTTTCTGATCGACCCCGATGATCAGCAGGATGACGCCGGCGACATCGAGGTAGCGCTGCGCGGTATCCTTCTCGACCTGCAGGGAGTGTTCCGTCTGCTGGCGATGGATCTCGCTCCCGACCCATTGGCCCATCAGGTTGAGGATTTCCCGGTCCGTGGCGGTGAAGGACGCCTGGCGCGGGGCGGGGCTGGAGAAGTTGAGGGTGCCATACACTTTTTTACCCGCCACCACCGGAATACCGATGTAGGTTTCCAGCAGATACTCCCGGTAGCACGGGTGGGTTTTCCAGTCCGATGCCCCGGCATGCTCGAATCCGATCGGACCATTGGCCTTGACCGTTTCACGGCAATAGGTGTTGCCGAGTTCGAGGATGTCGCCGGGCTTGATGGTCTCATCCGGGGAAACGATCTGGATGATTTCGTACCTGTCGTCGTAGATGTGCGAGAGTATTCCGATAGGCAGGTTGAACTGCCGGCAGCCGTTCTCGAGCAGTGCCCTGAGCCTTTGGGGGAAGGGTAGATTCTGCGCGGAGGTGATTTCATGCAGCGCGCGCAGGGTATCCTCGGTCCGCCGGCGTTCACTGATTTCATGTTTCAGTGCCGCTTCCACCTGTTCCCGCTCGCGAATTTCCGATTCCAGCCGGGTATTGCTCGCGGATAATTGCCGGGTGCGTTCGGCGACCCGTTCTTCGAGCTGTAAACGTGATTCACGCACTTCCTGTTCGGCGCTGGCGCGGCGTTTCTCCTCGTGCCGGATCGGCACGTACATGACCGCGCTGAAAAGCAGGAATACCAGGAAGATGGAAACCGCCTGGTGTAGCAGCAGTTTCCTGTGCGCGGCGTACAGGCCGGGATCGGGCAGATCGGCCAGCTGCCAGAGACTGCCCTCGACATCGGCCGTGAAGCCGATGCGGCTCAACTCTTCGGGATTGAGAATGATGTGATCCTTCAGGACGTCGCGGCCGCCAGTATCGACGACCTCGATCAGGCCGGGTTTGTTCCGGCGCAGCAGAATCAGCCGATGGTCATGCAGCTGGCTGTTGGCCAGGATGCGTGCCAGTGGCGTCGGTCTGAAACTGATGAAGAAGACCCCACCGTGACCGTCACCGGCCTGCCATCGGGACATGATGTCAAAATGGTAGCCTTCGGGATTGGGATGGATAAAAACCTTCTGCTCGTTACCCGCGACAAAATTATGGATGTCGGTCTGGCATAATTCCGATACCCGGCCCTCGAGATCGTCCAGCAACACATTCCCCTGGGCATCGGTGATGGTATAGGCGAAGTAGTCGGGGAAATGCCGTTTGACCCTGTCCGTGAACCGTTGCTGCATTCCCTCATTTGCGGGATTGCGGGACAGTTCACTGATGATGCCGCTTTCCTCCTCGGCAAACAGATGCACCCGCCGGCGGATCTCCCCGAGATACAGGCCTATGGTCCTGGTCGCGCCCGTGGTCGATTGCTGCATCAGGGCTTCCTGGTTGGCGAGGTAGCCTTGATCGCCTTCCCGTATGTACAACGTCAGGAAGAAGCCGACCAGGATCAGGATGGTGACGATGAGCGGGGTTGTGTAATTCTTCACCGGATGTGCGCTACCGTTCGGGGCAACCGGGAAACCCGGTCACCCGCAGGAATTGTTTTTTATCAGTTCAGTATAGTAGGAGCGGACTTGCCCGCGAACAAGGCGTTTTAAAATCAGCAGGTTCGCGGGTGCCCGATTCATCGCCGGGCACAAGTACCCGATTAATCCCCGGGCACAAGCAAAGCTTCCGCGTCCTGCTCACGCCCCTCGCCTGCATGGCCCAGGCCAGTCTCTCGACCGGTTCCCGGTCTCACCTTCTCCGTGCAGGCGAGCACTCTCCACAGGGTAAATAACAAGTGATTGATTCGACCAGAATACAGAATAAACTTCAAACCGGGAACGCGATTACCGGCGTGCCGGTGAGGGCGGCGGCCTGCAGGGTGGGGCGGGGACGCGCGCAACGGTCGCCGCAGCCGCATTTGCGGGCGGTATCACCGTGAAAAAACGCTTGCCGTTGATCAGCCCTTTATGTCTAATCGTGGCCCAAATCGGGGGGACGAAAGGGCAGGCGCACTCATGACCAACGAGACATCGGATCGGACACTGGGGAACGGACACCCGGATCCCGCCAATATCGTCATCTTCGGCGCCACCGGCGATCTCACCAAACGCAAGCTGGTGCCGGCGCTGGCCCGCATGTACCGCGCGCGGCTGATACATCCGCTCAGCCGCATCATCGGCGTCGCCCACAACATGGAACAGGACGCGTGGGTTGCCATGGTCCGCACGGCGCTGGAGACCTTCGCGGCCGACCTGGCGTTCACGAGCGAGGAGTGGGAGGGCTTCGCCGCGCGCCTGCACCTGGTATGCGGCGACCTGGCCGAGGAGGCGACCTATACGCGGGTGGCCGAAACGCTCGCCCCCCTGGATGGCCGCGTCAATGTCATGTTCTACCTGGCCATACCGCCGGACTGGTATGCCCGTGTCGCGCAGTCGCTGGGGAGCGCAAACCTTGCCGATGAGTCGCAGGGCTATCGGCGCATCGTCGTCGAGAAACCCTTCGGCCTCGACTGGGCCTCGGCGGTAGAGTTGAACCGGCAGTTGCAGGGGATCTTCAGGGAGTCGCAGATCTACCGCATCGATCATTACCTCGGCAAGGAAAGCGTGCAGAATCTGTTCGTGTTCCGCTTCGGCAACAGCATCCTCGAACCCCTGTGGAACCGCAATTACATCGATCATGTGCAGATCTCCGTGACCGAGACCCTTGGCATAGAGTACCGGGCCGCCTATTACGAAGAGGCCGGCGCGCTGCGTGACATGATCCAGAGCCACATGATGCAGGTGATGACCCTCGTGGCGATGGAGCCGCCCGGCGAGTACACCGCCGATGCGGTACGCGACGAAAAGGTGAAGGTCATGCGCTCCATCCGGCCGATCCAGCCAGGCAATGTCGATCAGGTCGCGGTGGCGTCCCAGTACGGTTCGGGCACGATCGCTGGCCAGCCGGTGCCGGCGTATGTCAAGGAACCGGGCGTGGCGCCGGACTCCGTGAAAGAGACTTTTGCCGCGGTGCGCTTCTACATCGACAACTGGCGCTGGCAGGGCGTGCCGTTCGTGCTGTGGTATGGAAAACGGTTACAGAAGCGGGCCTCGGAGATCGTGATCCGCTTCCGCCAGCCGCCGCACAACCTGTTCGACCCGGATGGCGAACCGCCGGTCGCCGACGCGCTGGTGTTCCGCCTGCAGCCCGACGAGGGCATGTTCCTGCGCATGAACGCCAAGGTGCCTGGCCTGACCACCAAAATGCGCCGCCTGGTGATGCGCGGGCCTTACGCCTCGGCCACCGAGCCGTTGGTCGAGGCCTATGAGACCCTGCTCTACGACGTGCTGCAGGGCGATGCCACGCTGTTTTCCCGCGCCGACGAGATCGAGGCATCCTGGAAAATGCTCGGTCCGATACTGGAGGTCTGGAACAAACGACTCTCCATCGACCGCTATCGCGCTGGCAGCTGGGACGTCCCGGATGTGGAACGCCTCTTCGAGGGTTGCGTCGGGGGATGGCACAAACCGACCTGACAGGCTGATGGGTCAGGTAGACTCCGGTTCATGAATGCCCGCGACACCACCGTTCGCTACCCGCTGCATATCACCATCAGCGCCCTGTTCATTACCCTGATCGTCGTACTCGGGGTCGTGCTCAGCTGGCAGAACTACCGCAAGGCCTCCAGCATTATCCTGACCACCGCGGAGCAGGTCTTCGACCAGATCACCCGCGAGCTGATTCTCGACTTCAACGGCACCTACCACCCGGTGGCCGGAGCCCTGCAGTTGCTGGCGCTCGCCCCGTTGACCGCGGCCGTCTCTCTGGAGGAACGCCTCGCGTCGCTCAGGACCTTTGCCGTGGCGCTGGACAACGAGCCGTCCGTGTCCGGCATCGAGGTCGGCTACGGCAACGGGGACTTCTTCATCGTCCGGCCGCTCAGGACCGAGGAGTCGCGCCGGCATTTCGAGGCGCCTGAAGCGGCGGTCTTGATCGCCGACCACGTCGATACCGCGGCCGACGGCGGGCGCCGGCTCGTGCGATGCTTTTTCGACGCGCGATTGCAGGAGATCCTGAGAAAGCCGGCGGAGGCGACAAGCTATGATCCGCGCACGCGTCCCTGGTATACCGCGGCGACCGCGCGCCCGGCGGCCACCCGGCCGTATCTCTTCTATTTTCTCGGCAAGGTCGGCACCAC
>JAHKKL010000107.1 GCA_020027635.1 Gammaproteobacteria bacterium | reverse complement strand
CTCCAGGGTAACCCGATGCGCCGCGAACTCGCCGGCGCCGGTCGCCTCGTCCGCCGACCCCATGAGAAAACTCCCCGCTTTGATCTCGACCGTTTCCGGAATCCACTCCGGGTGATAGAGGCCGGCGCGAAACAGCAGCAGTCCGACGACCTTTTTCGGTGCCAGACCCTCACGGTCACCCACCCACAGGATCGTGCCGAGGCTCGCGACCAGCAGGGCAACGAGGCTGTATTTCAGGACGATGAAGCGAACCGAGGCAATCAGGTAATCACGGGCCAGCCTTGTGGGTGCGCCGGCGCGCCGGAAATCCCGCAACTGCCGGCCGGAGACCAGGCCGCCGAACTTCGGGCGCCCGAGTGCGGCCCACTTCTCGGCAATGTCCTGGAGGAGATACCGGTCCTCGAGCCGTTTGCGTATCCCGTCGATCCATTTCTTGAGCCGCGCCCAGCGGTAGAGCAAGGCCTCATGAGCCACCTCGACCGTTTCCTCGCCCGTGGCGCTATCCTGGTTGGTAACCAGCAGGCGTGCGTCGGCCAGCTTGCGCACGATGGCGCGCTCGGCCTCGTTCATCTCGTCGAGCAACGCCCGGCGGCGGGTGTCTCCCGTTCGAGCACCCCCGCTCTCTTCACCCGGGCGCACCAGTTGGGTGAAGACGCTCTTTGCCGACTGCTGCTCCGCCGGCGTCAGGTCGGTAAAGATTTTTTCCGCGCGCTGCGCGATCGCACCCTGCACCCCGCCCATGGCCTTGTAAGCCTCATGGTGCATGCGAGCGCCGCGCCGCGCCTCCCAGAGTTCTCTGAGGGCGTACTCCAGCAGGGGCAGGTTGCCCGGCGCATCGCCCGCATCCGAGAGGATCAAATCCACCAGACCGGGATCGAACTCGAGCCCCACACGCGCGGCCGGCGCGACCACGGCCTCCCGGCGCTCTTCCTCCGTCATGGGTCCGAGGTTGATCATGGCATCCTGCAGGCGATCGGCCAGCCCCCGGTGCGACAAGGCCTCCCCGAAGAAGTCCGCCCTGAGGGTGAGAACCACGGTGAGCGGGGCCGTATCGGTCGCCCGCAGGATCTGTTCCACGAACGGTGGGACGGCTGCCCTGGCTTCGGCGGCTTCGGCGTGGGTGTAGAGTTCTTCCCATTGGTCGACGACCAACAGCAGCCGGTTGGTACCCTGTTGCTTCTCCAGCAGGCGGGTGACGACATCGGCCAGTTCAAGCCTGCCCTGTGCCAGGAAGTCCGCCTGCTTGGTGATCTCCACCAGGCGGTCCGTCTCGGTCATGTCCGGTTCCAGGAGCGGGATCAGCGCGGCGCTGAGCGCATGGAATGGGCGATTGCCAGGTTTCAGTAACGCGACTTCCCATACCGTTCCCGTGCCGGCCCGCCGCATCTGTGGCACCAGCCCGGCGCGAACGACCGAGGATTTGCCGCAACCGGAGGCGCCGACCATGGCGACGAGTGACCGGGACGCAACCGCGCGACAGAGTTTATCCGTGAAGGCCTCCCGGCCGAAGAAAAACGGCGCATCCTCCTCGCGAAACACTTCCAGGCCCCGGTAAGGACAGACATGCGCCATGGCCGCTGCCGTGCGCTCCAGGATCTCGGCCGGCGCATCGCCGTGCACGGCTGCCGTCAACAGATCGATCCCCCGCGGGTCATCGATGCCGCCGCGCAGATCAATCCAGGTGTTGAGCGATAGGAATCCGAGCGCGGGATTCGCGCCCGGCAGTAGCACCGGGATGACCGCAAACGACGGCTCCCGCGTCTGGCGATCGAGCGCCAGGTACTGTTCGCGCTGCTGCCAGGACCCCATCCCGGACGGGCCCACGATGACGGCCACCGACCGGCAGCGGTTCAACTGCGCTTCGAGCGCCTCCGGCCAGGGGCGGCCCGGGACGAGGTACCAGCGGTCGAGGAAGACCTGCAAACCCCGGTCTTTCAGGGCGCGGGCAAGCGCTTCGACCGGGTCATGGTCGTGCCAGTGGTAACTGAGGAAAACGTCAAAAGTGGACTCATTCATCCGGCGGATACCAACCCTGCGCTAAAGAAAACACCGGGATCATGCGGAATATATCAGACCACGGGCGCTCCGGTTGATGGTTGACGTCAGTGAGGAAGTTTTCGATTGTTTGGGGCATTGGCATCCCTGCCCTGTGCAGCCGATGCGGCTGGCAATGACGGTCTCAGACGGCCGCGGCTACGACCGTGGCCAGATGACCGGCCTCTTCGCGCACCGTCTGTTCATCTTCACCCTCGACCATGACACGCACCACGGGTTCGGTCCCGGAAGGGCGCAGCAGGACACGGCCCCTGCCATTGAGCCGCCGCTCCACCGCCCGCACCGCTTCCTGAACGCCCGGCGCGGCCGTGAGGTTCACGCTCCTGCCGACCGGTACGTTGATCATGTGCTGCGGATATTTCTTCATGCCGGCTTTCAGTTCATGCAGCGGCTTGCCGTCCTGGATCATGGTGGTGAGCACCTGCAGGGCGGCGACGATGCCGTCGCCGGTGGTGGTGCGGTCCAGGCAGATGATATGCCCGGAGGATTCCCCGCCCAGCGTGCCGCCGTTCTGCTGCAGCAGCTCCAGCACGTAGCGGTCGCCGACCCGGGCGCGTTCAAACGCGATGCCGTGCGCCTGCAGGGCATGCTCCAGGCCGAGGTTGCTCATCAGGGTGCCGACGACGCTGCCGCTCAGTTTCCCCTGCTGCCGGCGCGAGCGCGCGATGATGAACAACAACTCGTCGCCGTCCACCAGCTCGCCCCGGCTGTCGACCATGATGACGCGGTCGCCGTCGCCGTCGAGGGCGATGCCGACATCGGCGGCGTGTTCCCGCACCGTCTTCTGCAACTGCTCGGGCCGGGTGGAACCGCAGTCGCGGTTGATATTGAGGCCGTCGGGATGCGTGCCGACTTTGACCACGTCCGCGCCCAGTTCATCGAAGACGCTGGGCGCGACGCCGTAGGTGGCGCCGTTCGCGCAATCGACGGCGATCTTCAGGCCTCGCAGCGACAGGCTCATCGGGACCGTGCTCTTGCAGAACTCGATATAGCGCCCGGGGGCATCGGGCACGCGTTCCGCCTTGCCGAGCCGGGCGGAATCCACGGTTTCCATGGGCTTGTCCAGCTCTTCCTCGATGGCGAGTTCGACCTCGTCCGGTAACTTGGTGCCCTGACGCGAGAAAAACTTGATGCCATTGTCGAAGTAGGGATTGTGCGAGGCGCTGATGACGATCCCGGCGCAGGCATGCAGGGTGCGCGTGAGGTAGGCGATGCCGGGGGTGGGCATCGGGCCCAGCAGGCGGATGTCGATGCCGGCGGCGGAAAGACCCGCCTCCAGGGCCGATTCGAACATGTAGCCGGAGATGCGCGTGTCCTTGCCGATGATGACCAGATCACCGCCGGCGCGACCCAGTACCCGGCCGGTGGCCCAACCCAGTTTCAGCATGAACTCGGCCGTTATCGGGTGTTCCCCCACCCGGCCGCGAATACCGTCAGTCCCGAAATATTTTTTCGACATGGTCGCTCCTCAGAAAAATTGCAACAGTCATGGCTGGACATCCCTCACCGCCCGGCACATCCGGATCGCCTCGCGCGTTTCCCGCACATCGTGGCTGCGGACAATTGCGGCGCCCTGCCAGACCGCCAGCACCGCCAGGGCCACGCCGGGATACAAGCGCTTGTCGACCGGCAGGTCCAGAATCTGACCAATCAGTGACTTGCGCGACAGGCCGACCAGCACGGGATATCCCTGTGCGGTCAGGCGGTCGAGATAGCGCAGCAGCCGCAGATTGTGGCCAGCCGTCTTCCCGAAACCGAAGCCCGGATCCAGCAGGATGCGCTGGCGCGCCACGCCCGCCGCGATGCAAGCCTCGGCGCGATCGAGCAGGAAACCGATGACCTCGTCAACCACATCCGTGTAGCGCGGCGCCGTCTGCATGGACTGCGGCTCGCCCTGCATGTGCATCAGGCAAACCGGCACCCCAAGATCCGCCGCCACCGCGGCGGCGCCTTCCGCCCGCAGGGCGTTCACGTCATTGATCAGGCCGGCGCCCGCCGCGACCGCGGCGCGCATCACCTGCGGTTTGCGGGTATCGATCGACACCGGAACCGGAAGGGAGCGATGCAGCGCCTCGATGACCGGCAGCACGCGCCGCAGTTCCTCCTCCAGCGGGACCGGCTGCGCCCCCGGGCGGGTAGACTCGCCGCCGACATCGATGATCGCGGCGCCTTCCTCGACCATGCGCCGCGCCCGTTCGAGCGCCGCGTCAGTGGAAAAGAAATCACCCCCGTCCGAAAAGGAATCGGGGGTGACGTTGAGGACGCCCATGACCTGCGGCTGCGAGAGATCGAGCGACTTGCCCGCGCAGTCGAGCAGCATGGTATCGGCGCGGTTTCCGGCGATGCGGCGTGTGACCGCCCGTTCAGTGCTGGCTGGCGGGACCGCCGATCTTGGTCTCGCTCTTGCCTCCCTGGTCCGGCTTGCCGGTGGGCGTGCCCGTCCTGGCGCCGGAGTCGGTATCATCCCAGCCATCCGGCGGGCGCGGCGACCTGCCGGCCATGATGTCGTCCATCTGGTCGCTGTCGATGGTTTCATACTTGATGAGCGCCTCGGCCATGGCATGCAGCTTGTCGATGTTCGCCTCGAGGATCTCCTTCGCGCGGTGGTAGGCGCGATCGATGATGACGCGGATCTCCTGGTCGATGTCGTGCGCGGTCTCATCCGAGACGTGCTTGTGCTGGGCGACGGAGTGCCCCAGGAAAACTTCTGCCTGCTCGTCGCTGTAGGTCAGCGGACCGAGCTTATCCGACAGCCCCCACTTGGTCACCATGTTGCGCGCCAGTTCCGTGGTGCGCATGATGTCGTTGGAGGCTCCGGTCGTTACCTTTTCCGGGCCGAACACCAGTTCTTCGGCGATGCGCCCGCCGAAGAGGCTGCAGATCTGGCTCTGCAGCGTTTCCTTGCTGAGGCTGTAACGGTCGCCCTCCGGCAGGAACATGGTCACGCCCAGCGCCCGTCCGCGCGGGATGATCGAGACCTTGTAGACCGGGTCGTGCGAGGGCATCAGGCGACCGACGATGGCATGGCCCGCTTCGTGATAGGCGGTGAGTTTCTTCTCTTCCTCGCTCATCACCATGGAACGGCGCTCGGCGCCCATCATGATCTTGTCCTTGGCCTTCTCGAGATCCTCCATGTCCACCAGGCGCTTGTTGGCGCGCGCGGCGAACAACGCGGCCTCGTTGACGAGATTGGCGAGGTCGGCGCCGGAGAACCCCGGGGTGCCGCGCGCGATGAGGGCGGGCTTCACGCTTTCGGCGATCGGCACCTTGCGCATGTGCACCTTGAGGATCTGCTCGCGCCCGCGCACGTCGGGCAGCGGCACCACGACCTGCCGATCGAAGCGACCCGGGCGCAGCAGCGCGGGATCCAGCACGTCGGGCCGGTTGGTCGCCGCGATGACGATCACGCCCTCGTTGCCTTCGAAGCCGTCCATCTCGACCAGCAGCTGGTTGAGCGTCTGCTCGCGCTCGTCATGGCCGCCGCCCAGGCCGGCGCCGCGGTGGCGGCCGACGGCGTCGATCTCGTCGATGAAGATGATGCAGGGGGCGTGTTTCTTCGCCTGCTCGAACATGTCGCGCACCCGCGAGGCGCCGACGCCCACGAACATTTCCACGAAGTCCGAGCCCGAGATGGTGAAGAACGGCACCTTGGCCTCGCCGGCGATTGCCTTGGCCAGCAGGGTCTTGCCGGTGCCGGGCGAACCCACCATGAGGACGCCGCGCGGGATCTTGCCGCCCAGGCGCTGGAACTTGCCCGGGTCGCGCAGGAATTCCACCAGCTCCGCGACCTCCTCCTTGGCCTCCTCGACACCGGCGACATCGGCGAAGGTGATCTTGACCTGGTCTTCCCCGAGCATGCGGGCGCGGCTTTTGCCGAAGGACATAGCGCCCCGCCCGCCGGCACCGCCCTGCATCTGGCGCATGAAAAAGATCCACACGCCGATCAGCAGCAGCATCGGGAACCAGGAGATGAATATCTGCATCAGCAGGGACTGCTGATTCGG
>JAHKKL010000106.1 GCA_020027635.1 Gammaproteobacteria bacterium | reverse complement strand
ATGAATGGTAAATTTTTTATGACGCTGAACTTCCACTTCGGGTCGGAAATTGCCTTTCGGACACTGCCTCTCAGATCAAGTCAAAAACAATACACCTCATGCCATTCCGCAGCCCCCTGGTGAGAAATGCCGGCCAGATACACCGGTCCGAAGTGGGTACCAACCAGCACCCGCGAGATCATGGAATGATAAGGCGCTCGGCCAAGAATGCCAGCGCGGGCACTATAGCACTTAAACGCCAGTCGTCAGCCGCGGCGGGCCTTGCGAGGCGGCGATTGAATGCCCTTGTTCGGCGCTCCGGTGCTCGCTCGGAAATCCCGAATCAGCGGCTTCGCCTGTAACTTGGTTCGGGGTGCCGGGGTACCATGAAGCATGACTTCGACGCTAATGTCCTCGTCCACATCCGGCCAGTGGACACCCTGACCGGTTCCGATGATGCGGAAGTTTGCACGCTGCGCGGGGCTAGCCTCGGAGAGTCGCCAAGACCAAGCCAGCGGAACGCTGATCACCCGTCCGTCGACCAGATAGGCGATGATCTGAGCCCGGGTGATTCGTACCTCCTGAATACGCGGGTCGCTACTGGCCGCAGTGCTCATGCCACACCTCCGATATTCTCGACCGATGGTCTGAGATTAACCGCCTGATAACCCAAGGCAAAGCGACGGGTTATGCGGTCGGCTGGATGGCCTTGTTCGGCCAATCTTTGTCAACCGTAAAAGCGCGACCAACCGGCTTCAAGTGAGCAAACTCTTGTTTCTGTAGCTTGGCGCGTAGCTCTTCAAAAGATCTGACGACATCCTCCGCATAAAGCCGTTCTCCGCAATGCTGACAAACCTCTGCGGTGACTTTCAGTGACACAGTGTTTTCACCACCTCGCAGCAACTTTTCGACTTGCTTGGTTTCAAGTTCACCACCGCACACAGGACATTTTTCAAATGGAATCATTTCTTCACCCTCACTTTCCAGTCAATCCACCCTGCAGGGTCTGGGCGATAGACCGTAATTAGAACCGCCCATCCGTTGCCAGAATTATAGGCCCAGACACTGTGAATTGGGTCACCTGCAAAGTTCTTCCCCATAACTAGACAACTTGGATACGGCTTGTCATCTGGATATTCTTCAATGATTTCGCCATGCATCACGGAAAAATATATCTCGTCGAATGTCAGTGCATCATCAACAGCTTCCTCATCCGCATGGTCCGTAATGCGGATTTGGCTGGTTCTAATGGCGACGATAAGGTCCTCAATATCCATCTACGTTTGCCTTATTCATGCCGAACAGTTTAATAGGCCGCGTTGGGCTGAACGCAGCAAGTGTAGCCTGGGTTGAGCGGTAGCGAAACCCGGGTTTCACTTCGTTCAACCCAGGCTACATTGGTGTCTCTTCCGGGTCGGGCAGCAAGGTAGCCATTAGCTCCGTAGGGCGCAATAAGCGCAGCGCATTGCGCCCTATGAATGCTGCCGCCGATTGGAGAGACAGCCGGCAAGGTACCTCGGTCCGTAGCGCCGGGTGTCGACCTGCACCCGCCGGATCATGGCAAGGTAAGGCGCCCGGCCAGGAATGCCAGCGCGGCCTCCAGATTAAGCGCCGCCCTCTTGCTCAACTCCTCTCCCAACTCAAACTCGTATCCCCGGATCGCGAGGACGTAAGCCGGCGGCGCGGCCTGTCCGTAATGGCGCTCATAGGCCGCCAGTACGGCCGCGGGTGTGAGGGCATGGGAGGAGTAACTCTGGTCCGCGAGCGCGGTGACGGGCGCGAACTGAAACGCTTCTTCGCCGGACGCGCTGGCGTCGATGAACACCACTTCCTTCCGCGCCTCCATATCCAGCAGGTATTCCACCTGCAACTGGAAGTCGGTGAGGAGTTCCACGTCCGGCAGGTTCAGGGCCTCCAGGCGGTCGATGGCCCGGGGACCCAGGGCATCGTCGCCGCGGCTGGGGTTGCCGATGCCGATGATCAAGCGGCTTGCGCGGGTCAACGCAACCCCCTTTCGGTGAGTCAGTTGTCCCGGCTGATGGCGTCGAGGCGGACCCCGCCGGCGTCGAGCAATTCCACGATCAGCGGCATTTTCCCCAGCGCATGGGTGGCGCAGGAGAGGCAGGGATCGAAGGCGCGCACCGCCACCTCGATGTGGTTGAGCAGACCCTCGCTCAGCTTGCGACCGTCCAGGTATTGCCGGGCGACCGCTCGGATGGCCTCGTTCATGGCCTGGTTGTTGTGGGTGGTGGAGACGATGAGGTTGGCGCGCACCACCAGGTCGTCTTCATTGACCCGGTAGTGGTGGATGAGCGTGCCCCGGGGGGCCTCGATCATGCCCACGCCCCGCTCCTGGCGGGTACCGCTCGTCACCAGGTCTTCACCCATGAGGTCATCGTCGTGGAGCAGTTCCTTGATCATCTCGGCGGCGTGCAGCATCTCGATCATGCGCGCCCAGTGATAGGCGAGGGTGGCGCCGCTGGCGCTGCCCTCGTCGAAGGCGAGGAATTCCCGGCGTTCCCGCTCGGCGAACGGCGTGTCGATGAAATCGCATTGCGTCACCCGGGTCAGCGGTCCCACCCGGTACCAGCCCTGCTCCGGCCCCAGGCTGCGGAAGAAGGGGAATTTCATGTACGACCAGGACTTCACTTCCTCGAAGACGTAGTCCCAGTAATGATCGTATTCCACGTGGTCGAACAGCGTGTGGCCATCTCGGTCCCGGGCGCGCAGGCCGCCGTGGTAGAGGTCCATGGCGCCGTCGGCGCGGATCAGGCTTAAGGTGTGGGCGCGGAAGCGCCCGAAGCTGGTGTAGAGCGACAGGTTCTGCTCGAACAGACGCCGTATCAACTGCACCGCGTCCCGGCTCCAGGCGATGACCGGGTAGATGTCGGCGAGCAGGAAGTCGCGTTCTTCCTGGGACAGGTTCTTGTTTACCCCGCCGGGGATGGCGCTGGTGCCGTGGATGCGTTTGCCGGCGGTGACACGGATCACCTCCTGGCCGAACTTGCGCAGCAGCACGCCCTGTCGGGCGATGTCGGGGTGGGCGGCGGCGACACCGACGATATTTCGTCTGGCCCTATCGGAATCGAAACCGAACAGCAGGTCCGGCGAGGACAGGTGGAAGAAATGCAGGGCGTGGGATTGCAGGATCTGCCCGTAATGCATGAGCCGGCGCAGCTTTTCCGCCGTGGGCGTGAGCTGCGTCGCGCCGACGATCTGGTCCATGGCCTTGGACGCGGCCAGGTGGTGGGAAACCGGGCAGATGCCGCACAGGCGTTGCACCATGACCGGAATCTCCCAGAACGGCCGGCCCTGGACGAATTTCTCGAAGCCGCGGAATTCAACGATATGCAGCCGGGCCTGCTGAACGCGGTCGTATTCGTCCAGCAGCAGGGTGACCTTGCCGTGGCCCTCGACCCGGGACAGGGGTTCGATGGCCACCCGGCGTAAATTTTCCGGATGGGCGGCGGTTTCCAGTTCAAAGCTCATGGCGATTACCTGTGAGAGTGTCCCGGGCCATGACGTTCAGTCGTAGGAGATCAGCCCGTGCCCCAGCCTGGGCGTGTGCCCGGCCAGCAGGTCGGTGAGGAAAGACCAGATGGCGTCGGCGGACGGCGGGCAACCGGGAATGAAGTAATCCACCTTCACCACCTCATGCAGCGGGTGCACCTTGTCCAGGGGCAGGGGCAGCTCCGGGTCGTTGGGGATGAGGCCGTGCTCCAGGCCGGGTTCGGTGAGGTAGACCTCTTGCAGGCAGGATGCCAGGTCCAGGTGGTTGCGCTGGGCGGGCAGCCCGCCGGTGATGGCGCAGGCGCCGATGGCCACCAGGATCTTGCAGTTCTTCCGGAATTCCCGCAGCACGTGCACGTTTTCCGCGTTGCAGATGCCGCCCTCGACGATGCCGATGTCGCAGGGGCCGCAGTGCTTGATGTCGGTGAGGGGGCTGCGATCGAACTCCACCAGCTCCAGCAGGGTGAACAGGCGTTCATCGATGTCGAGCAGCGACATGTGGCAACCGAAGCAGCCCGCGAGCGACGTGGTGGCCACCCGCCGCTTGTTCGTTAGCGGGGGAGAGGAGGCATCACCCATCAGGGCGACTCCTCGCAGGACTTGCAAGGGTGCTTCGCCTGGGAACCCCGGGGGGCATCCGCCAGGGCCTGGGCGCTGATGGGCTGTACATCGTAACGGCGCTGGCCGATGGGCACGGCAAAGCCCACGCGTTTTTTAAGGATCACGCCGACGGGACAGACCTCCATGGCCTTGTCGGTGAGGGCGATGTCGGTGTGTTCCAGGCGGCCGGATTCGGAATTCACGATCAAATGTTTGTCCAGGCCCCGGCCGGAGAGGGCGAACACACTCTTGCCGTCCACTTCGCTGGAGGCGCGCACGCACAGCTCGCACAGGATGCAGCGGTTGAAGTCCAGCAGGATGTCCGGGTGGGAGGCGTCGACGGGTCTATCGGGAAAGTAGTGGCGGAAGCCGGCGGTCATAACGCCCAAATCGTAGCCCAGGGCCTGCAGCATGCAGTTGCCGCTCTTCTCGCAGGAGGGACAGAAATGGTTGCCCTCGGCGAACAACATCTGCACCAGGGTGTGGCGCAGGCCGTTGATCTCCTCCGTAACGCTGGCCACCTCGAGGCCGGTCTGGGCAGGCAGGGTGCAGGCGGTGGCGGTGCGGCCATTGACCCTGACGGTGCAGACCTTGCAACTGCCGTGGGGTTTGAACTCCGGGTGGTAGCAGAGATGGGGGATGTAGCGCCCCGCCGCCAGGGCCGCCTGGACCACGCTCTGGCCCGGCTCGAAGGGAACTTCCTCCCCATCCAGAAGAAAGTTCGAGGTCATGATTCGTTATCCAGGTGTGAGCCCGCATCGTCCCGGCCGGTCATCAGGCGGGCCCGGGCGAGCGCGCCATCCAGGTCGAAAGCCGGCTCGAAATCCAGGGATTTGAGGCGCCGTTCATAGGCCGGGCGGAAGCGCTTGAGGGTGTCCAGGGTGGGATTGCAGGCGGTATGCCCCAGACCGCAGTGGGCGCTCATGTGCAGCACCCGGTCGAGGGACTCGATCTCCTTCAGATCGTAGGGGGTACCGTGTCCGGCCCGGATCTTGTCCATGGTGTCGCGCAACATGGCCGTGCCGACGCGGCACGGCGTACAGAAACCGCAACTCTCGTGGGCGAAGAAATGGGCGAAGTTGCGCGCCACCTCGAACATGTCCCGGCTGGCATCGAACACCATGAAGGCGCCGGCGGTGGGCAGGTCCTCAAAGGCGATCTTCCGTCCGAACTCGCTGGCGTCGATGCACACGCCCGAGGGGCCGCTGATCTGGACCGCCTGGGCATGCTCCCCGCCGCAGTCTTCCAGCACCTGGCGCACGCTCGTTCCAAACGGGTATTCGTAGAGGCCGGGCCGGGCGCAGTCCCCGGACACCGACAGCACCTTGGTGCCGGCGGACTTGGCCGTGCCGATGGCGCGGTACCAGTCACCGCCGTGGGCGGCGATGAGGGCGGCGGCGCAGAAGGTCTCGACGTTGTTCACCGTGGTGGGGCGTTGCAGGTAGCCGTGGGTGACCGGGTAGGGAGGGCGGCTGCGGGGGATGCCGCGCTTGCCCTCCAGGGAATCGATCAGGGCCGACTCCTCACCGCAGACGTAAGCGCCGGCGCCCACGTGGATGTCGATATCAAAGTCAAAACCGGCCTGTCCACAAATCTCCGCGCCGAGCAGATGGCCGGCGCGGCGGCGCTCAAGCACCCGGTTCAGGGGCTCCAGCAGATAACGGTATTCGCCGCGCAGATACAGGAAGCCCTGGCTCGCGCCGATGGCGTAA
This sequence comes from Gammaproteobacteria bacterium, assembly GCA_020027635.1. Lineage (GTDB taxonomy): Bacteria > Pseudomonadota > Gammaproteobacteria > UBA9214 > UBA9214 > CAVQCA01. Next base: position 283 of record JAHKKL010000106.1, on the reverse strand, counting down.
GCCGCGACCGTCATGCCCTCGAACACCAGGTCGGCGTGACGGGTGAGCAACACCCGGTCCTTGAAGGTGCCGGGCTCGCCCTCGTCGGCGTTGCACACCACGTAACGCAGCGGGCCGGCGGCATCGCGGCAGGCCTCCCACTTCAGGCTGGTGGTGAAGCCGGCGCCGCCCCGGCCGCGCAGATTGGACCGCTTGATTTCTTCCAGTGTCGCGAGGGAACCCGGGGCCGCGGTGCCGGTGGATTCGCTCCGGGAACGCGCATCGGTCGCCGGTTCCGCGCGGG
>JAHKKL010000105.1 GCA_020027635.1 Gammaproteobacteria bacterium | reverse complement strand
GCATGGTCGTTATCCCGTCAGGTTTTTACGTAAAGTCTAGGAAACTCCAACGTCGCATAAATCCCCCTCTCCCTCCGAAGGGTGTCGCAAAAGGTGTTCACAATCCCGTAGGGTGCGCCGTGCGCACCATGAATCAACCGCTTGCATGTTCTCTCCGGTGCGCACGGCGCACCCTACATTGTTTTACAACACCCTCCTTAGGCAGCGGGTTCGGGCGGCTTGCCGGGAACGGCTGGCGTGCCCGACGGCGGGGCGTTGCGGAAATGCACATCGCGCTGCGGAAAGGGGATCTCGATCCCGGCCTCGCGGAACGCGGCGTCGCCAGGATCTGCATGACCCTGGCGGTGTCCGATCCGTAGGCCACCCCCACCGGCACCTTCACCCGCCCCCAGGGGTCGCTCAGCATCCAGTTGGTCACCTGTCCGGCGATCAGCTCGGAATTCGGCACGATCACATCGGCGCGGTCGAAGGTCTGGATCTGGGTGGAACGAATGCTGATTTTCTTCACGTAGCCTTCCGTGTTCCCGACCATGATCCAGTCGCCGGTGCGGATGGGGCGTTCTACCAGCAGGATCAGGCCGGAGACGAAATTGTTGACGATATTCTGCAGACCGAAGCCGATGCCGACCGAGAGCGCGCCGGCGATGATCGCCAGGTTGGTGAATTCCACGCCGGCCACCGAGAGCGCCACTAGGATGGCCACGGCGATGCCCACATACCCCGAGGTGGTCGCGGCCGCATCGCGTGCGCCGCGGTCCAGGCGGGTCTTCTTGAGCCAGTGCTGTTCCATCTGGCGTTTGAACCAGCCGTTGATCGACACCAGCACCGAGAAGAGGGCGATCGCCATGACCACGCGCAGCGGCGCCACATGCAGCTTCCCGATGTCGAAGCCCTGAACGACATAGCGCACCGCGGCGGCGTAGACCTCCTCGGAATAGCCCCAGATGCGGAACAGCAGCAGCAGGAACCCGCCCCACAGCACCAGGTAGCTGATGGCCCGCAGCCACACCAGCCCCGGCACATATTCGCCGGTTTTCAGCCCGAAGCGGCTCCTGAAGCGCTGCTGCCAGCGGTAACGCCCCTCGTCCATGCCGTCATAGAGTTCGGTTAGCACCCGGGCGAGCAGGAAGATGATCGCGAACAGCAGCAGGGTATTGACCAGCCCCCCGATGATCAGGCCGGAAAGATTGCGGTAACCTGCCCACTCCGCCATCAGCCCGGCGAACAGCGCCAGGATGATCAGCACGCGCACCGGCGCGGTATGCCGCCACACCGGCAGCTCGCCCACCAGCCACAGAACCCAGCCGAGATTGATGACCAGCACCGTGCTGAAGGCGGTGCGGGTGAGCAGCAGCGCCGCTTCCGGGAGCTGCTGCATCAGGATGGTGGAAAAGACCAGGAAGCCGATCAGCAGCAGGGTCGCGAGTACGTACAGGCGGCGGGCGAGTGCGCGGCAGACGGACTCCGGCACCGGCAGATAGAGGCTGGCCGGCGCCGGGGGATTGAACAGGCCGCGCACCAGCACCAGGGTCAGCACGTAGAAGGTGAGACCCAGGTCGAGCAGGAGCACGTTGGGCAGCGGCTCGATGCCTTGCAACAGCAGCAGCAGCGTGCCGCTGGCGACGGCCATGGGCAGCAACCAGGGCAGGTAGTGGGCCAGGGCGGCGCCGAAGGCCACCATAGCCCCGAAGATGAGATCGTCCTTGTCCGTCGGGCTGGGCAGCACGGCGAGCAGCCTGCGTTTGCCGAACTGCCCCAGGGCCGCGCCCAGCAGGATCAGGGAAGCCAGCAGCACCCACTGCAGGGTGCCGACCTGTTCCAGCCCGCGGGTGTCGATGATGAAAGCCTCCACGGCGGCCAGCCACTCGCTGACCTCGCCCCAGTCGTCCTTCATCAGGTCGGTAAAGGTGCGGTCACGGGCCATGATCTGCTGCTTGAAGATCAGCTTCTGCTGCTCCGCGACCATGGAGGCGAGTTCATCGACGTTGACGCGCAACAGGCGGCAGACGGTCGACTTCTTCTCGACGGTGCTTTTGGTTTTTTCCAGATCGCGCCGCGCCTTGGTGACCGTGGCATCCTCTCCCGTCACCGCGGCGCCGACCGCCTCGAGGTCCCGGCCGAGTTTCTCGCCCTGCTGCACGGCCTCGTCGATGCAGGCCTGCGCCTGTTTCTGGATGCGATCGATATCCTGCTTCATCGCATCGTAGCGCTCGCCGGACCTGACGCCCTGCTCCAGTTCCTTCTTGATGTCGCGCAGCTGCTCTTCGGCGGTCACCAGCGGGTTGTCTTCGGCCACGGCTCCGCCGGGGAGCCAGGGCACGCACAGCGCCAGCAGGACATACCAGAGGGCCAGGACACGCTGGGCGGAGGGTTTTATCGAATGACTGCCGATCATGTCATCACCGCACGGTTGATAAAGGGGTTCATGACGCCGTCGATGCCAAGCATCGTCCGGTCATTGTAGCGCGGGCGGGTTAGCCGCCAAGCACCGGGAACAACTGGCGCAATCCGTTTGCCATGACCTCGATCGCGATGGCGGCGAGGATCAGTCCGAACAGGCGGTTAATGATGTTCAGTCCGCTTTCGCCCAGGGTATTGCCGATCGGGGCGGCCAGCCGCAGCACGATCCACAAGACGGCGCAGACCAGGAAAATGCACATCATGACCAGCAGCGGATCCAGCAGCTCGGTGGTTCGGTGCATCTGGATGATCACCGTACTGATCGCGCCCGGTCCGGCGAGCAGCGGTATCGCGAGCGGCACTACGGCGACGCTCTGCACACCTTCCGCCGCCTTCGCCTCGTTCTCCGTGGTGCGCAGGGTATCGGGCTGGGCGCGCAACATCGACAGCGCCATCAGCAGCAGGACGATCCCGCCCCCGACCCGGAACGAGGCGAGACTCGTGCCCATGAAAAGCAGCAGGCGTTCCCCGCTCAGGGCCGAAACCAACAGAATGAGTGCAACCGACAGCGTGGCGATGTTTACCACCCGCCTGCGCTCGGCCGGGGTGTAATGGTGCGTCAGGGCGAGAAAGATGGGCACCGCCATGAACGGGTCCAGGATGACCAGCAGGGCGGTGAAAAATCGTGTGTATTCGGTCCAGTGTTCCATAACCGCCGTGTATCCCTCAGGTGCCGCAGGCAAGCCGGCCGGCGCAGCCCGCATCATACCGAATCGCCGCCCCGGAGATCGCACCTTCCCGGCATTTCTCACCCGGACAATGGAGAAACTCGTGCGCGCTTCGGCCCGGGGATTCGGTCCTGGTGTCGCTGAAACGACGGGGACGCAAAGTCGCGACGATAATACATCAGGAGAATGCCTGGAGGTCGAACCCCCGTGATCCCACCGGACATCGTCAGGCGTGCCGGTGGACGCCGGCCCCTCTGTGCTATCTTATCGTCAACCCGCAGGCAGAGACCGCTCTGACAACCGCACACAGACAGCCGACCACCGTCACGATGAGTGATTGCGCACACACCGGCCTGGCAACCATCGGATGGCGTGAATGGCTGTCGCTCCCGGAACTGGGAATTTCGCACCTCAAGGCGAAGGTGGATACCGGCGCGCGGACCTCGGCCCTGCATGCCTGCTACGTGGAACCTTTCCGCGAGGACGGCGTCCGGAGGGTACGCTTCGGCATCCATCCCCTGCAGCGGCGCACGGATCTCGTCATCGAGTGCAGCGCAGCGGTACTCGACCGGCGTGATGTGACGGATTCGGGCGGTCACCGCGAAATGCGCTACGTGATCGAGACCCTGGTCACGCTGGGTGACGTTACCTGGCCGGTCGAGCTGACGCTGACCAACCGCGACACCATGCGCTTTCGCATGCTGCTGGGACGCACGGCCATGGAGGACAGATTCGTGGTGGTCCCGTCCGCCTCCTATCTGCTCGGCCGGCGGCCTCCCCGCGGCAGGCAGGCGGCGGGAGGCCCGCGCTGACCGCCCGGCCGGGCGCGATACGGCGCCTCTTCCATGGGCCGCGGCGGCGCATGCTATAGTAGCCGCCGCAGATCATAACAACACGATTTCCCCGTCACCCGGCCGAACAGCAGACAGTATCGACATCCCTCCCCCGCATGCCCGTTTCGGGCGGTGAATCCGAACTTACCATCAAGGCCAGGCCATCATGAGGATTGCCATTCTTTCACGGAACCGGAAACTCTATTCCACCCGGCGGCTGGTCGAGGCGTGCGAGGAGCGCGGTCACGAGGTGCGTGTGCTCGACACCCTGAAGTGCTACATGGATATCGCCTCCAGGCGCCCCAGCGTTCACTACCGGGGAGAGGAGCTGCCGCCCTTCGACGCCGTCATCCCCCGCATCGGGGCATCCATCACCTTTTACGGCACAGCCGTCGTGCGCCAGTTCGAGATGATGGGCACCTATTCGCTGAATGAATCCGTGGCGATCAGCCGCTCGCGCGACAAGCTGCGCTCCCTGCAGATCCTGGCCCGCGCCGGCATCGGACTGCCGCTGACCGGATTCGCCAGCTCCCCCGACAGCACCCACGATCTCATCCAGCTGGTCAACGGGGCCCCGCTGGTGGTCAAACTGCTGGAAGGCACCCAGGGCCGGGGGATCGTGCTGGCCGAGACCGACAAAGCCGCGGAAAGCCTGATCGATGCGTTTCGCGACCTGAAGGCGAATTTCCTGGTGCAGGAATTCGTCAAGGAGGCGGGCGGCTCGGACATCCGCGCCTTCGTGATCGGCGACAAGGTGGTGGCCGCCATGCGGCGCACCGCGCGGGAGGGCGAGTTTCGTTCCAACCTGCATCGCGGCGGTAGCGCGACCCTGGCGAGGCTCACCCCGGAAGAGCGCTCCATCGCGCTCAGATCGGCACGCAAGATCGGGCTGAACGTCGCCGGTGTCGATCTGCTGCGCTCCAATCACGGGCCGCTGGTAATGGAAGTCAACTCATCCCCGGGCCTCGAAGGCATCGAGAAGGCGACCGGCAAGAACATCGCCTCCCTGATCGTCCAGTTCATCGAGAAGAACTACAAACCGCACCGCACCCGCACGCGCGGCAAGGGCTGAAACCACGCTCCCCCGCGCGACGGGTCCGCCTCACCGGAACGCGACGATTTCTTCCAGGCTGTGCGGGTCCTTGTGAATGAGGATATCCGCCTGGGGATGGATTTCCCTGATGCTTGCCTCGACTTCGTCGGCGATCTCATGGGCGACGAACAGCGACAGCTCGTCGTCGAGTTCCAGATGCATCTGGATGAAGATGTCATGTCCCGAGCGGCGGGTGCGCAGATCGTGAACGCCGCGCACCCGGTCATTGGCGAGAACGATGCGGCGGATGCGCTCGCGCTGGTCATCCGGCAATTCCCGGTCCATCAGCAGCTGGAAGGCCTCTTGGCCGATGCGCCACGCGCTGTAGAGTATGTAGGCCGCGATACCCAGGGCGAACAGCGCGTCGATGCCCTGCCAGCCGTATCCCGACAGCAGCAGCGCGATGATGATGCTGGCATTGGTCAGCACATCGGTCTTGTAGTGCAGGGCATCCGCCCTGATCGCCGTCGAGCCGGTCACCCGGATCACGTGGCGCTGCAGGATCAGCAGCGCCAGGGTCGCCAGGATCGCGAACACCATGACCCCCACCCCGATCCCCACATCCTCGAGCGGCCGCGGATGCAGCAGCCGGTCGATGGCCTGCAGGATCAGGAACACCGCCGAGCCTGCGATGAAGGTCGTCTGGGCCAGTCCGGCCAGGGACTCGGCCTTGCCGTGACCGAAGCGGTGTTCACTGTCGGCGGGCATGAGCGCGTAGCGCACGGCGAACAGGTTGATGAGCGATGCGGCGACGTCCATCATGGAGTCGACCAGGGACGCCAGCACGCTGACCGAGCCGGTCATCACCCATGCCACCAGCTTGCCGGTGATCAGGAGGGTGGCGGTCGCCACCGAGGCATGGGTAGCCAGGCGCAGCAGCCGGGGATGACGGGTGAGGTCGTGGGATTTCTGCATGGCAACGGGTTGTGAGTCTTCCATGAGAGGGCGCTCCCTGCCCGCGCCTCGGTCTGACACCGCAAGCCGGGCCTGCGGATCCTCGGGATCAGGCAGACCGTATGGTATCACCGGCACCGGCACACACTAAGCCTGTCGTTGGCAGAACCCGCTTGCCGGAGCACGATCCGGGGGCGGGCTTGCCGGAACGCGCCGTGAATACGTCCCTGTAGGCTCGCGTGCCGCCGTCCTGGCGGCACACGGTTCCCGTAAGCCCGTCCCCGGATCGTATGGCATCCTCGGGATGGTCTTGATCCAGGAGTATTTTCCCGCCGGGCGCTGTCTCAGCCGGGCAGGTGCGTGCGGGTCCAGCGCACGATGTCCGGTGCGCTCATGGCACCGGCCTGGCGCGCCAGCTCCCGTCCCCGGAGAAACAGGGCCAGGGTCGGTATGCTGCGGATGCCGTAACGCACGGCGATGGTCTGCTCGACTTCGGTATTGAGTTTCGCCAGGCGCACCTGCGGTTCGAG
>JAHKKL010000425.1 GCA_020027635.1 Gammaproteobacteria bacterium | reverse complement strand
ACAAATCGCCTGACATTTATGGCATTTCCCGTTCACCCTTCGACAAGCTCAGGGCGAACGGGAGACTTGATCAGAGCTTCCTTAAGTAAGTGCCATTCGTGGCAGACCGCCTGCATCCGGCGCATGGCGGCTTGCGGATCACCCGGCATTATCCGTATTGTGGTGGCATGTTGCTTAGGGACACTGCCGGCCATGAATTCGCTGCCTGATAAATCGGCCTACCTCCAGGGCCTGCGCGCACTGTCCGACCGTCTGGTCCAGGTCCAGTCGCCGATCCGCATCCTCGACGCCATCAAGTGGGACGAGAAGGTCGAGCAGGCCTTCTTCGCTTCCGGCTGCAAGGCGCTGCCGCCGGTCGACCGCGGTTACTATGAAGCCCGCCCGCTGGGGTACGACGCGCACGAGAAACGCCGCGAGTTTCACGATCTGGAGCGGGAGATCGTGCGTTGCCTCGGCCAGTTCAATCCGGTCAGCCAGATCATGCGGCGCATGTGCCGCGAGTACCAGATGGTCGTGCGCATGCTCGAGGCGCGCGGCACACCCGATTTTACCCGACTCTCGCAAGAACTCTACGGCTCGGCGAGCGATGTCTTCCATGTCGGTGACCCAACCGTAGCGGACCTCGGCGTCATGATGTCCGATGCCCTGGCCAACATCCGGGATCGCAAGCTGCTGCCCGAAGAGCCCAAGTCGATTAGCGGCGAGGAGGCGGTGGGGCTGCTGCAGGAACGGCTCGACCGGGTATATCCCGGGAATGAGCGCAAGGTGCGGGTGATACTCAGCGATGGCATCCTCGCCGACGCTTCGGCCGGCTCGGACTACCTGAAGATACGCAAGGAGGCGCGGTTCAGCGAGCGGGACCTGCGGATACTGGAGGTCCACGAGGGCTGGGTCCACATCGGCACCACGCTGAACGGGGAGAGCCAGCCCTACTGCACCTTTCTCAGCAAGGGGCCGCCGTCGGCCACCGTGACCCAGGAGGGGCTGGCGATCCTGATCGAGATCTTCACCTTTTCCTCGCACCCGGACCGGCTGAAGAAGGTGACCAACCGGATACACGGGGTCGACATGGCGGAGCGCGGTGCGGATTTTCTCGAGGTATTCCGGTTTTTCCGCGACCAGGGCTACGATGACCATGAGAGTTATTCACTGGTCACCCGCGTGTTCCGCGGCAGCACGCCGGCCGGCGGACCCTTTACCAAGGATCTCGCCTACAGCCCCTGCCGCCGCAGATCGCGGACCTCAACGCACTGAGCGCCTGGATGTGCTACTCGAACTTCCTGAACCGCCTCAACCTCAAGCAGATCGAGCTGGACTATGCCAACCTGCTCTAGGGAAACGGATCAACGGCCCAGCGCTATCGCCTCCATCAGGTCCTGCTGGCGGTAGCTCCGGTAGCCGTTGAAGAGAACGGCATCCAGCGGCTGGCCGGAGACGCCGGCCACCATGAACTGCTGGCGGCTCTGGTAGTCCCGCGCCGCGACCGGCACCCCATGCAGTCCGCTCAGCAGCAGGCGGGTGCTCTCGGTCAGGCCGCCGGTCAGTTCCTGGGCCATGCCGGCCGCCTGCCGCATGAAATCCATCATGGCCATGAGGGTGGCGAAATCGGCCGGGGAAACGCCCGCCTCGGCGGCGGAGCTCAGGCAGACGTCGCCAACGGCCTGCTTTTCTTTCAGCAGGAGGTGCAACTGACAGTGGAAACCGCCGATGACGCGCGTACCGCGCGCGACGCTCTGCAGCCTGTCGAGATCGGGCACACCATCATCCCGGGGGATGCTCATCAGGCCGCCCATGCCCTGTTCGAGCATGGCGCGTTGCGCGGGCGGCAGCAGCTGCAGCTGCTGGCGCATCGCGGAAGCCATCCCGGCGTATTTCTCCAGCGTCGGCTGGTCGACTTCGGTATAGGTTTTCCTGGCGGTATCGACATAGATGGCGAGATTGCGGCTTTTGTCGAAGATCACATAGGCCGGCTGGCCGGAAGGCGCGAGGCGCGCCATGTTGCCCTTGACCTGAATGACGGCATTCGCCGCCTGCCGTGATCCGTCCAGCCGGATGGTCGTATCGGCCTGGGCGGGCGGTACCGGCAGCAGGGCCGTCAGCAGGATCACTGTCGCTGCGAAGATTCTTGTCGCCATGATCTGTTATATCCTCCAAATGCGGGTTCGGGTAGGCAGGCGGGAATGTCGGGTAGGCTGTCCGCCGGGGGCAATTCTCTCATAATTGACGCGATGGCGGTTCACCCTGCCCGTACGGGATGAAGGCGATTTCACCTGGCGGCGGTTTCCAGTCGCGGCGGACTCGAAAAATCAGGGCCGGCACCCCATATCATGAAATGATTAAGGCCATGCGCGGCACGTCGCACACCGGTAAACTCCGGGCGGGCTCTGGCGGACAGGCGGTAAGCGGGAGTAATTCATGGAGTTCAAAGACTATTACGGCATCATGGGTGTCGCGCGCGATGCCACTCAGGACGAGATCAAGCGCGCTTACCGCAAACTCGCGCGCAAATACCATCCGGATGTCAGCAAGGAACCGGATGCGGAAGCGCGGTTCAAAGAGCTGGGCGAGGCCTACGAGGTTCTCAAGGACCCGGAAAAGCGGGCCGCCTACGACCAGCTGGGCGCCAACTGGAAGGCGGGACAGGAATTCCGGCCGCCGCCGGACTGGGATGCCGGTTTCGAATTCAGCGGCGGGTATCGCGACGACAGCGCCTTCAGCGACTTCTTCGAATCCCTGTTCGGGCGGGCCGGGGCGGGGCACGCCGGGGGAACGGGCTTTCGCGCCCGCGGCGAGGACCACCATGCCCGGATCCTGATCGACCTGGAGGATGCCTTCCATGGCGCGACCCGCACCATCACCCTGCATGCCCCGCAGCTCGACGGGCAGGGCCATGTGCGGACCCGGGAGCGCACCCTGAACGTGCGCATTCCCCGGGGAGTCAGGCAGGGCCAACACATCCGGCTGGCCGGGCAGGGTACGCCGGGATTCGGCGGCGGGGTGGCCGGCGACCTCTACCTGGATGTGGAGTTCAAGCCGCATCGCCTGTACCGGGTCGATGGGCGGGATCTCTATCTCGACCTGCCGCTCGCGCCCTGGGAGGCGGCATTGGGCGCCAGGGTCAAGGTCCCCACGCCGGAGGGAATCGTCGACCTGACAATTCCCTCCGGTTCGACGGCGGGGCGGAAGCTGCGCCTCAAGGGCCGCGGTATCCCGGGGAAACCGGCCGGCGACCTCTACGTGGTGCTGCAGATCGCCCTGCCGCCGGCGGAGAGCGAGGCCGCCCGGCGGTTCTACCGCACGATGCAGCAGGAACTGGCGTTCAATCCACGCACCGGACTGGGGGTGTAAGCAGCCATGCGCGACGAGAAGATACCCGTGATGAGCGGTGTGATCCTGGACGAGACTACGACCCTGACGCTGGATGAACTCAGCGGTGCCTGTTCCGTGCGGGTCGAACGCATCATCGAGCTGGTCGACGAAGGCATACTGGAACCCGTGGGCCGCGACCTGAACGAATGGTGTTTCCCCGGCCCCAGCCTGGGACGCGCCCGCATCGCCATGCAT
>JAHKKL010000104.1 GCA_020027635.1 Gammaproteobacteria bacterium | reverse complement strand
CATTCCTGGCGCAGCGTCAGCGTGAGGGATGCAAACTCGCCGGACTCGGCCTTTATCGTCTCCGCGAGTTCCGGATCGACCAGTAAATTACAGAGTTCGCCACCGTGCGGTGCGATCAGATGCTCCATCGTCATGGTTCGTTTCTCTCAGTGCACTATGCGGCCGTCGTGTCGGCTCATTTTAGGGAAAGTTGATCGAGGAATCGATGGCCTGATTTATGATCAGGACATGCGTAACCAAACCGGCTTTACGTAATGGCCACGGAATCCACGGAACCCACAGAAAGTAAAAAGTTAAAAGGGTGATTAATAAACGTAGGGTGCGCCGTGCGCACCGATGTGTGCTTGAAGAATTGATTTCATAAATGATTTTTCCGTGGGTTCCGTGGTCATACTTGATTGCTGCTTGTCCTCTGGCGGCGACAGGTCAACCGAGCGCCTTACCATGGTAACAGGGCCAGCCGGGGGTTCTGAGCAGCCCCTCCTCCAGCTGAATCTGCGGCCGCCAGCCGATGGCGGCATGCAGCGCCGTGTGGTCGCAGACCCAGTCCGGGTGCCGCAGCTCACGGAGTTTCTCCGGGGTAAGCATGGGGGCGTAACCGAATAGGCGGCTTGCCCGGCGATTCAGTTGAGCCGGGATGTCGAGCACCCAGGCGGGCACGTGCAGCAGAAGCACCCGGTGCCGGCACACCCGCTCCACGATTGCCGCGAGGCCGCGCCAGTCATACCCCTCCTCCCGTCCGTCGTCGAGGGTATAAATTCCCTTACGGGCATGCCCGCTTCGAATCCACGCAATGACGGCTGCCGCCAGATCATCGACAAACAGCAGGGAAAACCGTGCGTGCAAAGCTCCGGGAACCGGCGCGATACCTCGGGCCATGGCGCGGAACAGCGGCAGCAGTTCCCTGTCGCCGGGTCCATAGACGGCGGGTGGCCGCAGAACATCCCATGCGACCCGGCGTGCTTCGTTGGCCAACACCTGTTCTCCCCTGAACTTGCTGGCGGCATAAAACGACAGCTGTGGCTCGCGCGCGGCCAGGGACGACAGCGACAACAGGCGGGGCGGCGTGTTCTGTGACTCCAGTACCAGCAGCAGCCGCATGACGCCCTCCACATTGACGCGGTCGAATTGCTCCTGCGTCGCCCCGCGGACCGCGCCTGCGCAGTGCACCACGACATCCGCGCCCCGGGTCAGGGATTCCAGGGATAACCTGTCTTCCAGACTTCCGGACACCAGATCAACGCCGCTGGCCGGCAGGCCTCCGGCCATTTTCACCGAACGAACCAGGGCGCGCACCCGGTAGCCCGCCATGGTGAGGTGCCTGGTGATGGTTTGGCCGATAAATCCCGTCGCGCCGGTGATGGCAACTGTCTGTGTCATGGGAGCCGCATCGCCATGCCGGGTGACTGGTCTCGGATATGCGTGGTACACCTACCTGTGACCATGCATTTTCCCGCAGGATACCGGAGAGATAATCCGAACCAAAAAATAACCGGCCGGGGCCGGTTATCCATGGATATCAGCATGCCCTGCGTGTTGTCAGGCAGTGTGCTGCTTCAACTTGAGACCCCTATCCGCGATTTTGGGTGCGGGTAATTTGAGCTGCACCGGATCATGGCGCTCGATGAACTGCTGACGCGCCTTGGAGCGCGACAGTTTGCCGGAGGAGGTGCGCGGCAGGGTATGGGAGGGCACCAGTTCGATATAGGTGTCGATGCCCAGTTCAAGATGTACCAGCCGCGACAGACGGTTGACCAGATCGGTACGCCGTTCGAGATCGGAATCGCGACACTGTACCACCAGAACGCACATCTCCGCGTCTTCCGGACCCGGCACCGAAAACGCCAGCGCGTCCCCGATGTTAACCTCCGGCTGCTGCTCGGCCAGATACTCGAGGTCCTGCGGCCAGATATTGCGGCCGTTGATGATGATACTGTCTTTCTTGCGGCCGGTAATGATCAGCTTGCCGTCCACGCTGTAACCGATGTCGCCGGTGTTGAGCCAGCCGTCGACGGACAATGCCGCGGCGGTCTCTTCGGGCGCGTTGAAATAGCCGGACATGACGCTGGGACCACGAACGAAAATGGTGCCGCTGCGACGGTCCGGCAATAGCGCCCCGTCATCGTTGCGGATTTCAACCTCATATTCCGGCAAGGGCTTGCCGCACTCCACAAAACAGCGGGGCCGCCCGGGATTCTCCAGGGTATGGATCGGCAGTGCTTCCTGGCAGTTAGAATGATGGTCGCCGTCGACGCAATCCGTCGTATGTCCCTGGAACAGCGGCGCGAAACTAACCGCCAGCGAACATTCCGCCATGCCGTAGCAGGCCAGAAATGCCTTGTCGTTGAAGCCGGCAGGCGCCAGCGCCTCGGCAAAACGCACCAGCGTCTCCGAACGGATCATCTCGGCGCCGACACCGGCCACACGCCAGTTACTGAGGTCGTACTTGCCGGCCTCGCCCGGGCGCAGGCGGCGCGTGCACAGCTCGTAACCAAAGGGCGGGCTGAACGAGATCGTCGCCTTGGTCAAGGTCATCAGGTTGAGCCACTGGCGCGGCCGCATAGCAAACTCGCGGGTATCCAGATAATCGACCGACGTCTGCGCCGCCACCGGAACCAGCACCAGGCCGACGAGACCCATGTCATGGTAGAACGGCAACCAGGAGAAGCAGCGGTCACCAGGACCCATTTTGACGCCATGGCGGATGATGCCGGCCAGATTGCTCATGACCGAACGCTGTTCAATGACCACGCCACGCGGGAAACGGGTACTGCCCGAGGTGTACTGTATGTAGGCGATGTCACGCGGTTCGACCAGCTGAAAATCGATGGCCACCTCCGGCAGGCGGTCGAAGGCCTGGGGGTCACCGATCAGGCGCAGTCCCAGCCCCTGCCCCGCTTCTTCGAGGAAGGACAGGTAGCCACTCGGCGCCATGGCGATCACGGCCTGACTGCTTGCCAGCAAGCCGCGTAACTGGGTGACGAACGTAGCATGCCCGCCCAGCTTGATGGAGGCAGGCAGCGCCACGGGCACCAGGCCGCCGTATTGGCACGCGAAGAAGAAACGCAGGAAGTCGGGATTGGTTTCGGCAACCAGTGCAACACGGTCGCCTTTCTGCAAACCCATCCCTAGGAGCTTGCGCGCAAGAAGACGGGCTTCCGTACGCAACTGCGCATAGGGCAGCGATGCGTAGAGCTCGCCCCTGCCCGTATAGAAATTCGCACCGGTATCTCCCTGCGCCGCATAATCCAGGGCGGCGGTAAGCGTTGCGAAATCAGCGGCACGAAACGGCAGGTCGTGCAAAGTTGGTGTCGATTCTGTCAGCAAAACAGATTCTTCCCTTGTCGGATATTAATAACCAGTGGCCCTGTTACGTACTGCTGCTGGCATGAGCCGAATAAAGCGCGCAAATGTACCGGATTTGTCGAGCGATGGCTAATCTGTCTCCGGTATATCTCGCCTGAATTCATTCTCGTGGTACCCACGCCATCCATCCAAAAAACGTAGCAGAAACACAACGCTAGGAACCAATTCAGCCACAACCCGGTCTATAAGCAGGCGCTATAATGCCTAAAAACTACGTAAAACACAAGACCTTTTTAAGGTTTCCCAACATCTAGCATGAAAATCAATACTGTTGTCAATTAACAACAACATGGCTGACGTGACTCGAAAACAGGGTGTTGCTGACGTTGGAACACAACAGAAACCATTGCCGTCGATTCGACCGATTACACCCATCCTGCTGAAAGGCAGGAATTATGCCATCTATGCTATTCCGGTAAAATCTATGCATTTTTTCCCGCTTTGCCGTCTCGCCGCGCAGCAAGCATGCGCCAGCACAGTGCGCTCTGCGACGACAAGCACCACTATCGGGCATCACGACACCAGTTTCCGTGGTTCCTCCTGGCCCTGAAATCCAGGGCACGGTATGGGCAACCTTGCGACAATCAACCAGTTAAAGGATTTCACCGATACCGTTGCGGCACGCTTCCTGTATGATCCGTGGCGGAGAACTTAGCGAAAAACAAAAATTCGCCTTGATGGATACCCCTAACGCCAGAGCATTTCATATCGAACCGGTTACCTGCCGGAGGCAACTTAATGAGTTCATCAAGGTTCCCTGGGCGATTTACCGGGACGACCCGCGCTGGGTGCCGCCACTGCTGTTCGAGCAGAAACAGCGTCTGACATCCAAAAACCCCTTTTTCGAGCACGCCAGCTGGCAGGCCTGGATCGCACGTAAAAACGACCGTCCCATCGGACGCATCAGTGCCCAAATCGACCGCCTCTACCAGGAACGGCATGGCCAGAAGGTGGGTTATTTCGGCATGCTGGAGGCTGGGGACGATAGCGAGCTTTTCACCACCCTGCTGCGGACCGCCGAAAACTGGCTGCGTGATCAGGGCATGCAGCGGGTCTGTGGTCCCTTCAACCTGTCGATCAACGAGGAATGCGGGCTGTTGGTGGATGGTTTCGATACGCCGCCCTGTATCATGATGGGTCACGCACAACCTTATTATGCCCGGCAGGTCGAGGCGGCCGGCTACACCAAATCGAAGGATTTGCTGGCCTATCAGATTGCCTCGGATTTCGACACACCGCGCATCATGACCCGGCTGGCTGAAAAGGCCGCGCACGAGGTGAGCGTGCGCCCCCTCCGGCGCGGCCAGTTCAAGCAGGAACTGGAAGTGCTGCGCGACATCTTCAACGACGCCTGGTTCAACAACTGGGGGTTCGTACCTTTTACCGTGGCCGAATTCGCCGATATCGGCGAACTGCTGAATCTGCTGATCGAAGACGACTTCGTGCAGATCGCGGAAATCAACGACCGGCCGGTGGCGATGATCGTTGCCCTGCCCAACATCAACGAAGTCATCCGTGATCTGAACGGCCGGCTGCTGCCGTTCGGCTGGCTCAGGCTGCTGTGGCGCCTGAAGGTCCGCTATCCGACCACCGCCCGCGTCCCCCTGATGGGTGTGCGCCGGGAATACCAGCACACCCGGCTGGGCCCGGCATTGGCCTTCATGGTCATCGACGCCGTGCGCCAGGGGGTTATACGGCGCGGTATCCGCGACGTCGAATTATCCTGGATACTTGAAGACAACGACGGCATGCGCAACATCATTGAAACCCTTGGCGGCAGGGCCTACAAGCGCTACCGTATCTATGAAAAAAATCTCTGACTGAACCATGCCAGACAGCGCCCGGCAAAAACCCTATACCGCGATCATCCTGGCCGGCGAACGCGGTCCCGGCGACCCGCTGGTAGCGCACGCGAGCGTCTGCTGCAAGGCCATGGTCGAGATAGACGGAACCCCGATGATTCTAAGGGTTCTGGCGGCACTGGAAAGTGCCGCGCACGTCGGCCGATGCATCCTGTCCGGGCCGGGGCATGAGAAAATGACGGCCGGTTCCCCGGTCAGCCAGCTGCTTGAAGCGGGATCCGTCGACTGGTGCGAACCCCAACAGACGCCGAGCACCAGCGCCTACAGCGCGATGCAGCGTGTCCCCGCCGACGTGCCCGTGCTGGTGACCACCGCCGACCACCCCTTGCTGACTGCCGAGATCGTCGACCGCTTCTGTAACCAGAGCCTGGCGCGCGGCGTCGATGTGACCGTGGGACTGGCACCCTACGGCCTGGTAAAAGCGGCCTATCCGGACATGAAGAAAACAATCCTGCGATTCAGCGACGGGGATTATTGCGGCTGCAACCTGTTTGCCTTTCTGACCGTGGATGGCCGGCGCATGGCCGACTACTGGCGCCGGGTGGAAACACAGCGCAAGAATCCGGTCCGGATCATCCGGATCCTCGGCTGGGGGGCGGTGATCAGATACCTGCTGGGCAGGCTGACACTGCAGAGCGCGCTCGCGTCCTTGTCACGGCGTCTGCATCTCAATCTCGGGGCGGTCATCCTGCCTTATGCGGAAGCGGCAGTCGACATCGATTCGGTTGCCGATCACGATATTGTGCAGAAGAAACTTTCGCAGCGGCAAAAACCTTAGGATGGCCACGGGTCGCTTCCGGCTTCCTGCCTCCTGCCTCCTGCGACACTCGTACCTCCCTGTACATCGAAATCCACGGAAGAACACGAAAATAATTACCAATACAACACAAAAAACAGCTCACGGGACAGGAAGGGTGGGCCGCACACCAGGAAAGACGACATGAGGCGCCCCGGGTAACGGCAGGCGTGCCGCGATGACGGGGTTACGGGCGGGGGATTTCCATCCGGCTCGTCCCCTCTGTGACAAACGCCTCAGTCTCGGCTGTATAA
>JAHKKL010000103.1 GCA_020027635.1 Gammaproteobacteria bacterium | reverse complement strand
ACCGCGATCTTCGTCCCGCTCAGTTTCCTGGCAGGACTCTACGGCATGAACTTCGAAAACATTCCGGAGCTGCATGCACAGTCCGGCTATTTCATCCTGCTCGGCGTCATGGCGGGAATCGCTGTCGCCTTGCTGGCGCTGTTCCGTAAAAAGCGCTGGTTGTAAGGCCCGCGCGCTTGCCGCTGGTGCTGTGACCGGGTCGCGATGCGCGGGGGCGGGAGCCGCCTGAACATGCTCGGACCGGAAAGCGGTGGCCAGAGGCAGGTTCTTTGCGCATAATGTGGCGCTTTTTGGAGTGTCCCCATGTGGTTCAGAAACCTGCAGCTCTACCGGCTCGGCCAACATCTTGATCTCCCACCGGAAGCGCTCGACGAGCGCCTGCAGTCCGCGGCCTTCCGCGGCTGCGGCCGCCTAGAGCTGACGGCAAGCGGATGGGTGCCGCCGCTCGGGCGCGAGGGCCGGCAGCTGGTGCACGCCGCCGGCGGCTACGTCATGATCTGTTCCCGCAAGGCGGACAAGATCATCCCCGCGGGCGTGGTGAAGCAGCTGCTCGATGACAAGGTGGCCGAAATGGAGGCGGCCGAGTCGCGCGAGGTCTACCGCAAGGAGCGCCAGCGCATGAAGGACGATATCATCCATGGCCTTCTGCCCAACGCCCTGACGCGCCATACGGATCAGTACGCCTATATCGATACCCGCAATGACCTGGTCGTCGTGGACAGCCCGACGCCGGCCCGGGCGGAAGCGCTCATCAGCCTGCTGCGCACGACCCTCGGGAGCCTCAAGGCGAACCCGGTCAAGGTAAAGCATTCCATCTCGCACACCCTGACCCGCTGGCTCGGCGGCGAGCGCCTGCCGCCGGGTTTCGCCCTGGGGGAGGAGTGCGAGCTGAAACATCCCGATCCGGACGGCGGGGTGATCACCTGCCGGCATCAGGATCTGGCGGCCGGTGAAATCCGCAATCACCTCAAGAACGGCAAATACGCGGTCAGGCTGGCCATCCACTGGAAGGACCGGTTGTCGTGCCTCCTCCAGGAAGACCTTTCCCTCAAGCGCCTGCGTTTCGGGGATGTCGTCACGCAGGGGGAGGACGCGGATGCGGATGATGCGGCAACCCGCTTCGACCTGGATTTCTCCCTCATGACCCTGGAGCTGAACGAATTCACGGCGCAGCTGCTGCGCGCCCTGGGCGGGGAGGAAGCGCCAGACTGAGGGGCGTGCGTGCGGTTCCTGCCGGGAGGCCGTCGGGAAAACGGGGTAGGGGACAGGCCGGCGGCATTTGCCTCGGGCTGTCGGCCGGGGGACTACCGGGACTGTCCCGACCTGACGGCGTGATAGCCTGCGGCGGTCGCTTGCGCCTCTTCGTCACTGGGTCTGGACGAGAGAGTTACAGAGCGAACGAAGTCGCGGCTGACAACAGCAGCCAAACAGAGCGGCTTTGAGTAGTTGTATCACCGGGTGCCCTTGGGTCCGGATGTATTTGCCCCGTGGCACGCACACGCTTCGCCGTGGGCGGCGGCCACCAGTTCTTGCAGAATGCCGCACTCACCAGCCGTGTGGTCCGCTCCACACCGGGCGCCCAGGGCGACGAGCTGTTTTTCCAGCGCGCGCATGGACTTGAGCCGCGACCGCACACGGGTGAGTTGCTCATCGATCAGCCGGTCGATATCGCTGCACTCCGCTTCCGGGTGCGCCACAAAGTCCAGCAGGCGCTTCACGTCCGACAGCGGCATGTCCAGTGCCCGGCAATGGCGGATGAAGGCCAGCCGCTCGAGGTGCGCCGGGCCGTAGGCCCGGTAGCCGTTGGCCTGCCGCGCCGGTTTGGCAAGCAGACCCTTTTTCTCATAGTAGCGGATGGTCTCGATATCGACCCCGGTGGCACGTCCCAGCTCGCCGATGCGCATGGTTGTCCTCTCGGTTGACAATGTGGCCATTGTAGCCGCTTGACTCTGGAGCCGCTACGGGGTTTTAAATGGCGGCAAATTCTCTAAGGATTTCGTCATGGCCAAAGATTGCTGCAGCACCGGTTGTTCCACCGCGCGCGTACCGAGCCCGCGTTTCCGCCACGTGCTATGGGTCGCGCTGGGGTTGAATGTAACGATGTTCGCGGTGGAGGTCGCGAGCGGGATGAAAGCCGGTTCGATCTCGCTGCTGGCCGATGCCGTCGATTTCGCGGGCGACGCGGCGAACTACGCCATTTCTCTCGCCGTGCTGTCCATGGGGCTCGCCTGGCGGGCGCGGGCGGCGCTCGTCAAGGGTCTGTCGATGGCGGCGTTCGGGCTGTTCGTGCTGGAGCAGGCCGCATGGCATGCTCTGACCGGCAGTCCCCCGGAGCCGATCACGATGGGGGCAGTAGGCTTGCTGGCTCTCGCGGTCAATGCCAGCGTGGCAGGGATGCTCTATGCGTTCCGCGACGGCGATGCGGACATGCGTTCGGTGTGGCTGTGCAGCCGTAACGACGCCATCGGCAACCTGGCGGTGATGCTGGCGGCCCTGGGCGTGCTCGGTACCGGCGGCGCCTGGCCGGATCTGGTGGTGGCGGCGATCATGGGAAGCCTGGCGCTCTCGTCGGGGGCGACCGTGGTCGGGCGGGCGCGCAGCGAATTGGGTGCAGGATCAATAGCAGGCCAGGAGGAGGCGGGATGACGGTGGCTTCGGCAGGGCAGGGATGGCGATCACGCGGTGTGGCGGCAGCGCTCGGGGCCGCCGTGCTCTTCGGCGCGGGCACCCCGTTCGCCAAGCTGCTGCTCGGCTCGGTCAATCCCTGGCTGCTGGCCGGCCTGCTGTATCTCGGCTCAGGCGCGGGGCTTGGCCTGATACGCCTGATCCGGCGAGCGACACCGGTGCGGCTCGCGCGCGGCGAGTGGCGCTGGCTCGCCGGGGCGATTCTCGCCGGCGGCGTGGCAGGACCCGTGTTGCTGATGTACGGCCTGTCGGGCATGCCGGCTTCCGGCGCGTCGCTGTTGCTGAATGCGGAAGGGGTGTTTACGGCGCTGCTGGCGTGGTTCGCCTTTCGCGAGAATTTCGACCGCCGCATCGCCCTGGGCATGGCGGCCATCGTCGCCGGCGCGGTGGTGCTGGCCTGGCCGGGCGAGGCGTCGTTCGGTGCCGCATGGCCGTCGCTGGCCGTGCTGGGCGCGTGCTTCGCCTGGGCGCTGGACAACAACCTGACGCGCAAGGTCTCGCTCGCCGATGCGACCTGGATCGCGGCCTGCAAGGGCTGGGCGGCCGGCATAGTCAACCTCATGATTGCGGCGACGATGACGGATCGATGGCCCCCGGTGGGGACACTGCTGGCGGCGGGGTGTGTGGGGTGGTTGTCCTACGGCGTGAGCCTGGCCCTGTTCGTCGTGGGCCTGCGCCACCTCGGCACGGCCCGCACCGGCGCCTATTTCTCGGTGGCGCCGTTTGTCGGCGCGTTGATCGCGATGCCGTTGCTGGGCGAACCGGTCACGCTGCGCCTGCTTCTCGCCGGCGGGTTGATGGCGCTGGGGGTATGGCTGCATCTCACCGAGCGGCACGAACACAAACATACCCACGAAACCGTGGAGCACGAACACGAGCACGTGCACGACGCCCATCACCAGCACGCCCACGAGGTTCCCGTCGCGCCGGACATGCGCCATACTCACCGGCACCGGCACGATCCGCTCACGCACGTGCATCCGCATTTTCCGGATGCACACCATCGTCATACCCACTGAGGGTGGCAGCTTCACTCAGGTTCGGATAGACATTCGCCAATCATTGCCGCCGCAGACATGAGCTTCAGTTCGGTGGCCGGCGAGCCTTGAAGGGCGGATTGACGGCGAGTCCCGCCTGACTCATTCGAGAGGTGGCATGGCCACCGATGGCCTTAGTACTTGTTCATTCCCTGAATCGGAGCCGTCGCCGTCGATGGTCCGGGAAAGGTGATCTGGAATCGGGTATGGCCCGCGGTGGAAACGACGTCGATGTTCCCGCCATGGGCATCGACGATCGATTTGACGATGGCCAGCCCGAGGCCGGTGCCGCTACCGTCGCGCTGCCTCGAGGGATCGACACGATAGAAGCGGTCGAACAGCTTCGGAAGATGCGCGGGCGGTATCTCCGCGCCGGTATTCTCGACCACGATACTGACAGTGCCATCGAGCGATGTGCCGAGGCCGACCCGGACGGTTCCGCCGGTCGCTGTATGGCGGATGGCATTGGACAGGAGATTGCCAAGGGCACGCTGCAGCATCAGGCGGTCACCCGAGGCCGTGGCGGCGCCTTCCAGCGCCAGGGTGACGCCGCGCTCTTCTGCCCAGCCCTCGTAATAATCGAACAGCGTGCGCACTTCCCTGGCGAGATCCAGGTCGGCGCCGTTTATCTTTCGCGGACTGTTCTCCGCCTGCGCCAGAAAGAGCATGTCGCCGACCATCTGCGCCATGCGCTCGTATTCCTCCATGTTCGAATAGAGAATTTCCCGGTACTTGTCGATGGTGCGCACCCGGGAGAGGGCCACCTGAGTCTGGGTCATCAGGTTGGCAATGGGCGTGCGCAGCTCGTGAGCGATATCGGCGTTGAAATCCGAGAGCCGGTGAAACGCCTTATCCACGCGCTGGAGCATCTCATTGAATGAAACCGCGAGATCCGTGAGTTCACGGGGCACGGAGTCGGGGGGCAGCCGGGTGTTCAGCTCATTGGCGCTGATGCGGCGGATTTTGGCGACAATGTCACGCAGCGGTGCGTGGCCCTGCCGTACTGCGATCCAGCCCATCAGGGTCATGATGGCGATGCTGCCGGCGATCACGATCCACAGCGTCTGGCGGAAGTGTTCGAGAAACTGAAGGTGGTAATCGATCTCTACGGCGATGGCGATGATATAGGGTTGGCGCGCTGTGATTCCGTCTTCGCTCACACGCCGGATCATGACACGGTAGCTATGCTGTGCATCCTTCCACCGGTGCACGGATTTGCTGTCAGTATTTTGATTGAACGCTTGCACAATGGTGGAAAGATCAGGTCCAGGACTCGCGTAGATCGGTCGTTTGTCCTCCCCGAGGAGATACATAGACGCCCGGTGGTGGCCCACGAGGAGATCCTTGAACCGGCGTTCAAGCGAGGTGAGGTCGTTTTCGGTGCGGGTGCTCGATAGCCCTTCCTCTACGGCACGGTCGATCACCTGGAGTTCAGCGACATCTTCTGCTTCGAAATGTTTCTCCATCGAACGGCTGATGACCCAGCCGAAGCAGGGGAAGATTATCGCCGCCGCGGTACCGAACAGTAGCGTCAGGCGCAGTGCGAGAGAAGGGGGACGGCGCATGAGCCGCTCAGACTTTGCCTGTGGTATCGAGCATGTAACCCATGCCGCGAACGGTGTGGATGAGCTTGCGTTCGAAGGCGTTGTCGATCTTGGCGCGCAGGCGCCGTATGGCGACGTCGATGACATTGGTGTCGCTGTCGAAGTTCATGTCCCAGACCTGTGAGGCGATCAGCGAGCGGGGCAAGACCTCGTCATGGTGGCGTAGCAGCAGTTCCAGCAGCGCAAACTCCTTGGTGGTGAGCGGAATACGCCGACCCGCGCGGGTGACGCGCCGGCTCAACAGGTCGAGCTCCAGATCGACGGCCGTCAGCGTCGTTTCCGTCGCCGTGACGGCACCGCGCCGCAGCAGGGTGCGCACCCGCGCCAGCAACTCGGCGAAGGCGAAGGGTTTGACCAGATAATCGTCGGCACCCAGTTCCAGCCCCTTGACGCGATCGTCCACGCTGTCGCGCGCGGTGAGAAACAGCACCGGCACCTGCCTGCCCGATTCGCGCAGTGACTTCAGAATCCGCCAGCCATCGACGTCCGGCAGCATGACATCGAGGATGAGCAGATCGTATCGTTCCGTCATGGCGAGGTGGTGCCCATCCAGACCATTGCGGGCAAGGTCGACCACGAAGCCCGCCTCGCTGAGCCCTTGCCGGAGATAGTCACTGAATTTCACTTCGTCTTCGACGATCAGGATTTTCATGCGCGGTCCCTGGTACCACCGGCCGGGCTTTCATAACACAGCGCCCGCCGCTTCGGTGCCTTTGATTTCGCAGGTTTCATAAATAGGTAGGGAGACCAAACGCACTTACTTAAGAATGTAGCCTGGGTTGAGCGACAGCGAAACCCGGGTTTCACTGCGTTCAACCCAGGCTACCTCCTATCAAAAGCGCTTAAGGAAGTGCCATTCAATAGCGAGACTACTCGCGTGGCGCTGTCGGCAAAATGACAAACTCATTACAAAATTGTAATGGTTGCGTCATGCCAGGGACAGAGACCGGTTGCTATTGTGCGGTCAGCAGGGCCGCCG
>JAHKKL010000102.1 GCA_020027635.1 Gammaproteobacteria bacterium | reverse complement strand
TAGGGTATGCATTAAAGATCATGGCAACGATCCAACCTACAATACACCTCAGCGGTCTGGCGCGCAGGCTTGTCATGGATGGACTTCTGGAGGAAGCCGAGGCTTTCAAAGCCTATGATGCGGCACAGAAAAAACACACGCATTTTGTCACCTATCTGGTCGAAAACAAGATACTGAAAAGCCGCAATATTGCCTGGGCCGGAGCCCAGGAATTCGGGGTACCGCTCTTCGATCTGGATGTCATGGACATGGAAGCCGCCCCGACCAACCTGGTCAGCGAGAAACTCATCCGCCAGCATCACGCCCTGCCGCTCTTTAAACGCGGCAACCGGCTCCATATCGCGGTTTCCGACCCGACCAACCTCGCCGCCATTGACGAATTCAAGTTCCATACCGGTATCAACACGGAGGCCGTGCTGGTTGAGGAGGAAAAGCTCAACCGGTCGATTGAAACCGCGCTCGATGTCATGGATACCACCATGTCCGACCTCATGGATTCGGATCTGGACAATCTGGATGTCAGCGGTGTGGATGACCAGTCTCCCGGTGCGGATGTCACCGAGTCCGATATCGATGATGCCCCGGTCGTCCGTTTCGTCAACAAGGTGCTCCTCGACGCCATCAACAAGGGCGCATCCGATATCCATCTGGAGCCTTACGAAAAGGAATTCCGCGTCCGCTTCCGGCATGATGGCGTGCTCCATGAGTTCGCCACTCCACCCCGCTCCCTGGCGATGCGCATCGTCGCGCGGCTCAAGGTCATGAGCCGCATGAATATCGCCGAACGGCGGGTTCCCCAGGACGGACGTATCAAGATGAACCTGTCCAAGAACCGGTCCATCGATTTTCGCGTCAACACCCTGCCGACACTGTACGGCGAGAAAGTCGTACTTCGCATCCTGGACAGCAGTGCAAGCCAGTTGGGTATAGATGTCCTCGGTTTCGAGGATTATCAGAAAAAGCTTTATCTCCAGGCGTTGAAAAAACCCTACGGCATGATCCTGGTCACAGGGCCGACCGGCAGTGGTAAAACGGTATCGCTCTATACAGGGTTGAATATTCTGAATACACCGGATGTCAACATTTCCACCTGCGAGGATCCGGTGGAAATCAACATGGTTGGCGTCAACCAGGTCAACGTCAACCCCAAGGCCGGACTGGATTTCGCCGTTGCGCTGCGCGCATTCCTGCGTCAGGACCCTGACATTATCATGGTGGGTGAGATACGCGACCTGGAAACCGCTGAAATCGCCGTCAAGGCTGCCCAGACGGGTCATCTGGTCTTGTCCACACTGCATACCAACGACGCGCCCCAGACACTCACGCGTCTGGCGAATATGGGGGTGCCACCCTACAATATCGCCTCAGCGGTCCACCTGATCATGGCCCAACGGCTTGCCAGACGGCTGTGCATCAAGTGCAAGAAAGAGATACATATTCCTCACGAGGCGCTCATCAAGTCCGGCTTCAAGGAGGAACAACTGGATGGGATTACCCTCTACGCGCCGGTCGGTTGTGACAGCTGCACCGGGGGATACAAGGGCCGGATGGGCATCTATCAGGTCATGCCGGTATCCGAAGCAATGGGACACCTCATTATGGAAGGGGGCAACTCCATGCAACTGGCGGAACAGGCGAGGAGAGAAAGTGTTCCCGATCTCCGGGAATCGGGCCTCAGGAAAGTCGCAGCAGGCCTTACCAGTCTGGAAGAAGTGGATCGCGTCACCAAGGAATAACCTATGGCGGAAAAAGCACTCAAGCAGCCGGAAGTCTTCATTTGGACCGGCACGGACAAGCGCGGTGTACGGGTCAAGGGCCAGACACGCGGGTCCAATCCCACAATCATCAAGGCTGATCTCCGCAAGCAGGGCATCACGCCGCTCAAAATCAAGAAGCAAAGTTCGCTGTTTTCGCAGCAAAAGAAGAAGAGGATCACCGCCAAGGATATCGCCGTCTTCTTCCGCCAGCTCGCGACCATGATGTCGGCGGGCGTTCCGCTGGTGCAGTCCTTCGAGATCATCGGACGCGGTCATGACAACGTCAGCATGCGTAACCTGCTTCTCAAAATCAAAAGCGAGGTTGAATCCGGCACCAGCCTCTCGGAAACCCTGGCCAAGCACCCCGTCCATTTCGATGAACTGGTTGTCAACCTGGTGAACGCGGGTGAACAGGCCGGTGTACTCGAAGCACTGCTCGACAAGATCGCCACGTACAAGGAAAAAACGGAATACCTCAAGGCCAAGATCAAGAAGGCGCTGTTCTACCCGGCCGCCGTAATTGTTGTCGCGATCATCGTGACGGCCATTCTGCTGATCTTCGTGGTACCCCAGTTCGAACAGTTATTCACGAGCTTCGGTGCGGATTTACCGGCCTTCACCCGGCTCGTTGTCAACCTTTCTGAATTCATGCAGGACTGGTGGTGGCTGGTTTTCGGCATTGCGATCGGCGCCGTCGTCGGAGTCCTGCAGGCCAAGAAACGCTCCAGAAAATTCAGCCGGAACCTTGATCGCATCGTACTCAGACTGCCGATCGTAGGCACCATCATGCACAAGGCATCCGTGGCCCGTTATGCCCGCACCCTGTCCACGATGTTCGCTGCGGGCGTCCCGCTGGTTGAGGCGCTCGAATCCGTCGCCGGCGCCACCGGCAATGTCGTCTATTCGGATGCGGTGTTGATGATTCGTGACAGTGTCGCCACGGGCCAGCAACTCCAGTTCGCCATGTCCCAGACCGGGCTCTTCCCCAATATGGTCGAACAGATGGTGGCTATCGGTGAGGAGTCCGGCGCCCTCGACACCATGCTCAGCAAGGTTGCGGATTTCTACGAGCAGGAGGTGGATGACGCGGTAGATGCACTGAGCAGCCTGCTGGAACCGCTCATCATGTCTATACTGGGCGTTCTGATCGGCGGGCTTGTGGTGGCGATGTACCTGCCCATCTTCAAGCTGGGCGCCGCCATCTGATCTTTTCTGCAAGTTCGACAATCGGCATTGTGCCGCCTTGAGCCCAAGCGCGGCATCAACCTGGCTACCGTACGGAAATGCTGCAATCGCTCGAGTCAACGCCTGCGCTTTTTTATACGACAGTCGTGGTTCTCGGGTTGGTGATTGGCAGCTTTCTGAATGTCGTCATCCACCGTCTGCCGACTATCCTGAAAAATAACTGGTCCCGGCAATGCCGTGAACTGCTTGAGCCGGATCATGAAGATGATGACGCCGCAAACCAGCCGTTCAACCTGCTGAGGCCGGCCTCCCACTGTCCAGCATGTGGACATCGCATCCGCGCCATCGAAAATATTCCCGTGGCCAGTTATATCTTCCTAAGAGGCCGCTGCGCGGCCTGCCACACCCGGATCCCGCCGCGCTACCCGGTAATCGAATTCTCCACCGCCATTCTGTCGATCTTCACCGCCGTGCATTTCGGCTACACACCACAGACGGCGGCGGCGCTGGCCTTTACCTGGATGATAATCCCACTGTGCGTAATCGACTATGATGAACAATTGCTGCCAGACTGTATCACCCTACCCCTGCTCTGGGCTGGCCTCGCACTAAGTCTGGCGGATATTTTCATCGACAGCAGGGTGAGTATTATTGGCGCCTTGTCCGGATACCTGTGCCTGTGGGTGGTCTATCACCTCTTCAAACTGGCTACCGGCAAGGAAGGCATGGGATACGGTGACTTCAAGCTGCTTGCCGCCATCGGCGCCTGGGTCGGCTGGCAGGCATTGCCCGTAGTGATCCTGTTTTCCTCGGTCGTCGGCGCCATAACCGGCATGCTGCTCATCGCTATTAAAGGACACCAACGCAGCCAGCCCATTCCTTTCGGACCGTTTCTAGCCAGCGCGGGCTGGATTACACTCTTGTGGGGACAGGACATCCTCGACCTGTATCTGCATTAGCACCGGCCAGTCTGCCGTGGCACACACCGATACGCTTCCTTCACCCCCTGGTGGCGATAATCACCGACCGCTGGTCATCGGACTGACGGGCGGCATTGGCAGCGGCAAATCCACAGTCGCCGGTATCTTCCAGCAACTCGGGATCCCGGTTATCGATGCCGATGTCATTGCCCGCGCCATGGTGGCGCCGGGCCAGCCGGCGCTTGAGGAAATCATCGAGGTCTTCGGACCGGACAGCGTGGATGCCAGCGGGGTCCTCGATCGCAACCGCCTGCGAAAACTCGTCTTTTCCAATCCTGCGCAGCGGCACCGGCTCGAAGCGATCCTCCACCCGAAAGTACGCCGCGAAATCATCACCCTGACGACGGATATCCAGGCACCCTACTGTATTGTTGTGATTCCGCTTCTGCTGGAAACGAAACAGCGGGATCTTGTCGACAGGATCCTGGTTGTCGATACTGAGGTAGACAAGCAAATCGCGCGGGTAGTATCAAGAAACGGCCTGCCAAGGGACGAGATTACTGCCATCATTGAGGCACAGATCAATCGCGAAAGCCGGCTTGCGGCCGCGGACGAGGTCATTAATAATGATGGTTCACTGGATGAACTCGCGATTCAGGTTCGTGCTCAGCACGAAAAGTACCTGAAAATCGCCATAAAATAGACCGCCTGAAGCCTGATTTGCGCACAGGTGCTACCTAAGAGAGAATAGGCACCCGTGGAAGCAGTCCAAGACAACCAGCAAGATCCAGTGGCACGGCAAGTCCTCTACGAACACCCGCTTAATGAAAGAGTAAGGACGTTTCTGCGTCTGGAGTACCTGTTCACACAGGCAGCCTACCACGTCAAGCGCGGTTCCGAATGGGACAGCCGCGCCACGCTCACCTGCATACTCGAGATCCTCTCCATCTTCGGGAACGCCAACCTGAAATCGGAAGTTCTCAAGGAACTGGAGCGTCACGCCTTCGGCCTGAAGCGACTGGAACACAATCCTGATATCGATATTCGGCAGCTGACCGGATTGCTGGATGCAATCGCCAATCACATCGACAGTCTGCACAGGATCAACGGGCAAATTGGCAGTGAGCTGAAATCGAGCGAGTTCCTGATCAGCATTCGTCAACGCAGCGCAATTCCTGGCGGCACCTGTGACTTCGATCTACCCGCATTCCATTACTGGTTGCAACAACCCGCCAAGGAGCGCACCGATGACCTCTATCGCTGGCTCAACAGTTTCGACGCCATCGGACAGGCCATCCAGTTCATTCTTAAACTGACGCGGGAGAGCACCACCCTTAAGCCAGCCATCGCCGATGACGGCGTTTATCAAAAAACGCTGGACCCGAATCTTCCATACCAGCTGGTGCGCATTGCCCTTCCTGCGGGTTCACCCTACTTCGCTGAATTGAGCGGGGGTCGGCACCGTTTTACCGCACGTTTCCTGAATTTCTCGACTATAGAAAACCGGGCCAGACAGACCGACGAGGACGTTGAATTCGGACTCGCCTGCTGCGTCATCTGACGCCTGCGCAATAGCCACGTCACGGAAACCGATAGCATGACCGCCGCTTCCACACCGAAAACGGTGCCCTGTCCGACCTGCGGGAAACCGGTGGAATGGTCGCGATCGCAGCGCTGGAAACCGTTCTGCAGTGAACGCTGCAAGTTGATCGATCTCGGCGCCTGGATCGATGAACAGCATCGCATTCCCGGCGATGAGACGAACGCTCCCGACGAGGATATCAGGGACTGAACCACAGCCCGCGTATCGCCGCAATGCCCTGGGCGCCATGCTCAAAGGCCCTGCCCAGGTCCATTTCGGCCATGCCGCCCAGGGCGTAGACCGGCAGATCGGCCCGCTCCGTAAGATCCCGCAATCCGGCAAAACCCAGCACCTTCGCGCCTGGATGGCTGGCTGTTTCCCGCACCGGCGACACGACGACAAAATCCAGATTCATGGCACAGGCATGTTCGAGCTCCTGCCGGTCATGACAGGAAGCGCCGACTACGTAGCAAGAGTCGAGTGGTCGCTCCCGCAGTGCCAGCAGCCGTGCACTGCTCAAATGCACGCCATCCGCACCCAGTTCCAGGGCCAGTGACGGCGCCTCATTGAGCAGAAGCCTGGCATTGCGCGCATGGCAAGCCCCAAGGGCCCGCTTCACCAGTGCCCGGTAATCCGGCAGTGCGCACTGTTTTGCCCGCAACTGGATCAGCGCCACGCCGCGGCGGACCGCCGCATCCAGGTGGACCAGGAAGTTCTCGACATCAGTACCCGGCTCCGGCGTGATAAGATACCGGTCCGGTAGACTGACCGCCTTGATGATGGGTAAATTGGCCGCGGGAAAGCGGTAGCGCCCGAGTTCCCGCAGTGACACCCATCTGATGGGTTGGCCCTCATGACCGGCCG
>JAHKKL010000424.1 GCA_020027635.1 Gammaproteobacteria bacterium | reverse complement strand
GATCATGCTCTCGATCAAGGCACCGTCGGTGTCCAGGCTGGCGGTCTTGATCACCACCAGGGTCTGCGCCTTGCCGGCGCCTTCCTTGCTGAGGGCCATCCCTCCCTCGAATTCCCGGAAATCACCCTCGACTCGCTTGAACTGGCTGTTCACACAGAAGCCGACCCTTGAGGACGAGCCGGCCGTGCCGGTCAGGGTGGCAAAAGACAGCGCTGCCGCCAAACCAAAATATGCTAATCGTCGTGTCGTGCACATAAATCACCTCCATACACGATATATTAGCGTCTAATAATATATTAACTTTAATATATGTCAAAGATTAGCTGTCGAAATATGAGGGGTAAGACGTCTTTTATTTTTATATATCTGTGACTTGCATGTCATTTCGTCGTTGGGATGAGCGGCCATGACCACCGCGTGTTCGGCCACTATCCCTGGTCCGTTCCCGTGCTTTTTCGCGGGACCAGCGGGATGGGGTCATTGCCGGGGCGAACCAGGCATCGGATCTGCTGCGGGGAACCCGTGACATCCGGCGCCCGGTCGACATGATAAAGCACGATGACCAGCCCGATGCTGG
Organism: Gammaproteobacteria bacterium; assembly: GCA_020027635.1. Classification (GTDB taxonomy): domain Bacteria; phylum Pseudomonadota; class Gammaproteobacteria; order UBA9214; family UBA9214; genus CAVQCA01. The sequence goes on along the minus strand of JAHKKL010000424.1, from coordinate 1,968 downwards.
CGGCAACCAGGTACAGTGGGCCGAATAGCCAGAACACCAGGGGTACCGACAGGTAATAGGCACGCATGCCCAGACTGTAGTACTGCCCGCTGCGGTTGAGCAGCAGAGTCACATACGAGGGGGTCGGGCCGAACGACCCGCCGCTGGCGGCATTGATCAGATAGCCGACATGGTTATACAGGCGTATGGCCAGCGTGAAACAGAAGAAGGCCCAGAAAAAGACCACCAGCAGGGGCAGCAGCTTGAAACTCCAGATATGAGCGGACATGGCCACCTGGTCCGGCCGTATCGGGCTGAAAAGGGCGCCGATGTTGTCATTTTTCTGCATCAGGTTCAGTACACCGATGATCAGCAGGATCGCCGTGGATGCCAGAAACGTCGCCGCCATGGTCGAATTGCGCAAGGTCTGCACCGCGAGAACGTCACGGTCACGCGCCGTCATGATGGACACCACCCAGGACTCGCGCGCCTGTGCGTTGATGGCCTGTATCGTGTAGGCCGGGTTGTGCCGCAATCGGTAGCGCAGGTAGAGCTGATAGCCGACGATCAGGGCGAGGCTGATGGCGAAGGCCAGGGCGTTGGCCGCAAGAAAGGACATGGGTCAGTGACTCCGGTAAGTATACGTGCAAGACATCGGGATCAGCCGTGGCCGGATACCGCCGCGGCCCGTGTCTGCCACTGCGCGGCCTTGTCGAGATCCCGCGCGGCGCCCAAGGCACCGGCGCGGTAAACCTCTGCCAGGGTGCGCATGGCGAGCGGATATCCGGCGCCGGCGGCGCGCTGCAGCCAGTACAACGCCCTGCCAGGATCGCGATTCACACTCCATGCGCCGTCGCGGTAGCGCATGGCGAGTTGATATTCGGCGACCGGATCACCGGCTTGCGCCCGCTGTTGAAGCCCATTGGATGACTGACTCCCGGTGAAACCCAGCCCCAGGATTTTCCACAGCGCCGAGACCGTGGCCAGGGTCGGCGACTTGAGTTGCGTGGCGAGGGCATCCAGCCGGCTGCGAGTCGGTGTCCGGGCGGCACCGGTAGCGTCTGCCTTGCCGACCGATGGGCGGCCGTCGAGCAGATCGACGGCATAGTCCTGACCATTGCGGGCGGCCCTCTCCAGCCAGTATTGCCCGGTCCTGGCGTCGGGGACCAGCCCATACCGCCCCTCGCGATAGGCGAGTCCGAGCTGCAACTGCGCATCGGGATTATCCGCGGCGGCTAGCTGGTTGAGCCAAGCGACCTCCTGCGCGTCCGATGGCGGCCGCCCACCCTGCAGCAGAAAAATCAGGGCCAGCGAAGCGGCGATTGCAACACCAAGCCAGCGGCCTCCGCCCCGGCGGCGGGAGTGACGGGCACCCTCCTGGGCGCCGCCGCCGGGCTGACCAACGCGGGGGCGGGGCGATGTCTCGATCATCCGGTAATATTTTGTGCAGGTCATGTTCATTGGCGTACTGTAGCGAGTTGACGGGGATGTTCATCACTATTAGGCAAGTATCGGGCCATCCAGGGGTGTCACCGGTATCTGTCTGTGTTTCAATCACATGGTCGATCCACGCCGCACAACAGGTCGGCCTGCGGAGGATCCGGAGCTACAGGGAATGCGGGAAGCGACGGAATTTGTAGGATGAGCGCGCTGCTGCCTCTCAATCGCCTGCAACGCAAGGTGGTGCTCGTCATCGGCGTGATCATCGTCGTACCCATGCTGATCACGGGCTGGATCTCGGCAACCTGGATCGCCGGCCGCATGGATGAATCCATAGAGCACTGGATACGCGAGGCGGCGCAGGTGAATAAAGTTTCACTGGATCGCCTCCACGAGAATTCACGGCTGTTCGCCGATGTGCTGGAGGAATCAACGCAGGGGGCGTTGACTCTCAAGGCAGGGCAATCGCCTGTGCCCACGCCGCTCTGGCGGCTGGCCAACCAGCTCGGCATCAACCTGGTGCAACTGTATGACTACGACAACCAACTC
>JAHKKL010000101.1 GCA_020027635.1 Gammaproteobacteria bacterium | reverse complement strand
CGGACGCCGGGGGGCATGAACTGCAGGAAATTATCTTCCGCGCCGCTGCGTATCAGGTCGAAATACAGGCGGGTCTCGGCCTGATGGCCGGCAGTGCCGAAGACATCGTAATTCACGACCAGTTCATAGTAGGTTCGCTCGAGCATCGGGTAGTCCATCACCCAGAGCGTTTTCGGGATGGCGCCGACGAATCCCTTCACCACCATCGCATTGTCGAAATTCCGGAACACGGTCAGCGCCGCATTGGTATTCGTGCCATCGCCGTCCCAGATGTCCTTGAGTCCGGGGCCTTCGGGTTGATGCTGCCGGTAATACTCGCCCCGAAGGCGGATATATTTATTCCGGTCCTCTTTATGTTCTAAGAGGTCCTTTATCGTAGCAATCGTCCCGCCCGATTCGCCGGTCAGTGACAGGTACGGCGTAACCCTGGCGAGATAATCCGGGTCGGTAACGGACAGATCGGCATCCGGGTCCTGGAACAGGACATAGAACTGATCGTCGATGACGTCGGTGGCGACCTGGCCGCGGCACACCGGTCCGCGGATAAAGGTCATGACGGTGTATTGCGCCGTGTCGAGCAGGAACTGGTAGCGTGCCCGCGCCGGAATCGCGGCGAAGGTCCTGAAGGGATTACGGGCATTCGCGCGGGAATACCCGGGCAGCTGCGCGATATCCCATGACGGCGCGAGAAACAACGCCTCGAGCCGGTGCATTCTCGCCGGGCTCAGGGCATAGGTGATATGGGTCTTGTGGACGATCGTGCCCTGAATCGGGCGCAGCCGGTAATAGAACGGCTGCCCGGGATCATCATCGGGCCGCCGCGTCGGAATGACGCGGACGGGTTCTCCCGGGGGCGTGCCGGAGCGCACCAGTTCGAAGAAATTCCCGCTGTTCAGCCCCTCGAAATAGAAATGCGCCAGGAAATAATGTTCATACAGGTAGCGGGAGACCAGCCGGTTCCTCGGCGGAGTCCGGTTGAAAAAACTTTCCCATTCGCCGATCCGTTGCCGCTCCTCCGCCGTGGGAACAACAGGCTGCTCATCCATGATTGCCCCTTCCTGGATCCATTGCCGCAGAGTCGCATACTCGCGCTCGCTCAGCCCGGTGATGGCGAGCGGCATCCCCTGCTCCGGTTTCTTACGGGCATAATCCTTAAATTCGGTGGGGAGCGGGCACTCGTTCTTGCGCTGCAGCCCGAGTTCGATGTCTTCCGGGACCGGCGCGTTGGGCGCGAGTGGATGCTCTCTTCCCAGCGTGATCATGTTGTAGAGCAGGGAATACTCGAGATTGTCATCGAGCCGGCTCCCCTCCTCGTTGAACACCGAAGTGAACCCCTTTTCACGCCATTGCGCGGGGGTCGCGGCATCGATGTACAGACGCGTGGGCGCCGCCGCGGTCAGCCGCGCCGTGTCGTAGACCGCCTTTTTGTTCGCGCCCCGGAGCAAGCCCTCGCCGGATGTCAGGTTCAACTGGCACGGGGCGTCATAACACGCATGGCAGGCGATGCACTTTTCCTCCAGGATGGGTTTGATATCGCGGCGGTAGGAAGTGGTCTGCGTCGGCGAGACCGGCCGGACGAACGGCTGCCCGGGTGTCACCGAAGGCTGCATGCAACCCGGCAGCAGCAGGAACATGGCGCCAACCAGCCAATAACCGGTGTACCGTCTGAAAGGGATATCGGGCTCATGGCGCATGGACTGCCTCTCGTTCCGGGAATCGTGGCGTGCTGCCCTCCCCCGGAGGTCAGTGAGATCAGAACCGGTTGAGTCGGTTCCCCGGGCGGCAAGTGACGACGACGCGCCCGTCAGGAGAAGCCCCGACAGGGCGTTCAGTCGCCATGGGTGTCCCGGGTGTCGATGCTGTCCAGACTGTGCAGCTTCTCGGTGGGTTCCCTGCCGAAGAGTACCTTGCTCAGGCACCAGACAAAGAGCGTGACGACAAAGCCCACCGACAGAATCATGGTGATCCAGCCGCCTGTGCTCACGGACCGCCTCCTTTTGCCTGATCTGCGGCCAGCCCGTCCCAGCGTTTGCCCGCCTGTCCGATGAGAATCACGAAGAACGCGATGATCAAGACGATCAAGGCGATGCTCATCCGGGCCACCTCATCGGGGTGCTCGCCCACCAGATCGCTGACGTAGCTCGTGGGCGTGAACGCCCCGGTCTGCGGGTTCCAGCCGAACACATTGAAGAGCACGAAGAGCGCGAAGATGGTGATCAGGTACAGCGGTGAAAGATAACGGATGATGAATCTGAAGAACCCCGGTATGCGGATTTCCGCGCCCTTGTGCGCCTCCCGCCAGCCGCGTTCGATGCCCATGATCCAACCGAAATACAGGATGATGACGGTGGCCATGAGGAAGATGCAGACGGTGCCCACCCAGAAATCGATGGTGTCGAGCGCCTTGATGTCCTTGCTGAAGTACACCACGAAGAGGCAGCCGATCGCCGTCAGCAGGCCGAGCAGCGCGACGGCCTGCTTGCGGTTCAGCCCCAGCCCCTCCTCCAGGAAGGCGATGCCGGGCTGGAGCATGGACAGGGAACTGGTGATCGCCGCCAGGAACAGCAGGAAGAAGAACATGCCACCGAACAGCCAGCCGACCGGCATCTCGGAGAACACCAGCGGCAGGACCTGGAAGCCCAGTCCGAAGGTGCCCTGCCCCGCGAGGCCCGCCGCGCCCAGGAACACGAAGGCCGCCGGGACGGTGATCATTCCGCCCAGCGCCACTTCGCAGAATTCATTAGCCGCGGAGGCCGTCAGTCCGCTCAGCACCACGTCGTCCTTGTCCGTGAGGTAGCTGGCGTAGGTGATGATCACGCCGAAGCCCACGGACAGGGAGAAGAAGATCTGCCCGGCGGCCGCCAGCCAGAGCTCCGGATTGAGCAGCTGTTCGCCCACGTGCCCCGGATTCCACATGAAGCCGAGGCCGTTGATCAGGCTCTGCTCCGGCAGGTCGGGGTTGGGCGTCCCCAGCGTCAGGACGCGCCCCAGCACCACCAGCGCCAGCAGCACCAGCGCCGGCATCGCCCAGCGGCAGAAAAACTCGATACCCTTGGCCAGGCCGCGGTAGATGATGATGAAGTTCAGTATGAAGACCGCCAGCAGGAACCAGATCACCTCGCCGCCGTCGGAGAGCAGAAAGCCGTTTTCATGCGCCCCGATAAACTTGACCCAGAAATTCTTGTAAGCCGCCACATCGCCGCCGAGGCTCAACTTGTCGGTGAACAGGAAGTAATACGCATAGCCGGCCACCCAGGCCTCGATGTAGACGTAGTACATGTAGATGACCACCGGGATGATCACCCCCAGCACGCCGATGAATTTTCCCATGGGATGGCGGATCAGCACATGGAAGATACCCGGGCTCGAATGAAAGCCCTTCTGCCCGGCGTAACGCCCCAGCGTCCATTCGGCCCAGCAGATGGAGATGCCGAGCACCAGCAGCGAGGTGAAATAGGCGATCATGAAGGCGCCGCTGCCGTACTTGGCGGCAAGGCCGGGGAAGCGCAGGAAGTTGCCCAGGCCGACGGCGCTGCCGGCAACGGCGAGGATGACCCCGAGGCGGCCGGTCCATGCTTCTTTCACTATCGCGTTGGCCATGGCGTGAATTCAGAAAACGATCGGTGGCTGGATAGCAACTGCGCCGCAGTCTGCCTGTCGGAAACCCGCCTGTCAAACCGGTCGGCGGTCATCCCCCGCCGGGTCCATCTGCCGGTTCATCCGCGCCTCCCGTTGTTCTGCCTGTGGCGAGATTCTACCCGCGGTCGACGCACGCGCGGTGGAGAGGCGCCGTCTCATCGCTCATCTCCCTGGGGGCCCTGCGTACCGCCGCGCACCAGGGCCAGGGCCTCGTGCAGCGTCGCGAAGAGGCGCGCCTCGCCGATCACGTCCGTAATGCCGTGCCGGTCCATATCGGAGCGCAGATACGGGGAGACGCGCGCGAACACCAGCCCCACCCCGCGACGGGTCAGGTCGTCGCACAGCTCACGCAGCGAACGCGCGGCGGAGTAGTCGAGGTCCGTTATTGCACCCGCATCGACCACGAACCAGCGCACGGGGCTAGGCGCGGCCTCCACGAGGGCGCGCACCTCGTCGGTGAAGCGGGTGTCGTTGGCGTAGAACAGATCCGCGCCGAAGCGGTAGACCACCAGACCCGGTTCGGTCACGGTACCCGGCAGCGCGGGAACCGGCAGCCAGCGGCCGGCCTCGTCCGGCGCCAGCATCATGGTGTGCGGGCGATAGCTGTGCCGCACATGCCGCAGCAGCGACAGTGCGACAGCCAGCAGGATGCCCTGGTCGATCCCGACCAGCACCACCACCGCGGCTGTGACTATGGCCAGCATGAACTCGCCCGGACTCTCGCGGCGAATGTCGCGCAGGCCCTTCGCATCGACGAGCCCGACGGCGATGGTGAACACGATGCCGGCGAGCACGCTGTGGGGCAGGTACTGGAGCGGCGCAGTGAGAAACAACAGCACCAGCAGCACGACCCCGGCGAAGACGAGCTGCGCGATCTGGCTGCGGGCGCCCGCGCGGTCGGCCATCGCCGTCTGGGTGGGACTGCCGTTGACCACGAAGGCCCCGCTCAGCGCCGCGGCCGCATTCGCCGCCGACAGCCCCAGGATGTCCGCATTCTCGTCGACGCGCTCGCGATGGCGCACCGCGAAGACACGGGAGGTTGCCGCGCTCTGGGCGATGATGATCACGAAGCAAGACACGGCGATGGGCAGGAGCGCGAGCAGTTCATTCCAGCCTACGCGGGGGAAGGCGAGCGACGGCAATCCGCCCGGTACCGGCCCGATGACGGCGATACCGTGGCCGGCAAAGTCGTAGTAAAAGCTGGCGGCGATCCCCGCCACCACCGCAAACAGCGGCACCGGTAGCCGCGGCAGGAAACGGCGGCAGCCGAGGATGACGCCCACCACCAGTGTCGACAGGCCGAGCGTGGGAAGATGGACCTGCGCCAGGCCGTGCATGAGCTGCCACAGTTGATCGACCGTGCGATGCGAATCCACGGCGATGCCGAGCATTTCGCCCAGCATGGCGATGCCGATCTGGACCCCGACGCCGGTGAGAAATCCGACCAGCACCGTGCGCGAGAGGAAGTCGGCGAGGAAGCCCAGCCTGAAGAGTCGCGCCAGCAACAGGAAAGCGGCCGTCAGCAGGGCGACCATGCCCACCAGCGCCATGTATTTCTCGCTGGTCCGCGGCGCCAGGTCGGACAGGCCGCTGGCGAAGATGGCGGCGGTGGCCGAATCCGCCGCGACGACCAGGTGGCGCGAGGAACCGAAGAGCGCGAACATCACCAGCGGCAGGAGCACCGTGTAGAGCCCGGTGACCACCGGCGTGCCGGCGATCCGCGTATAGCCGAGCACCTGCGGGATATTCATCGAGGCGAGCGTCACGCCCGCCAGCGCATCGCGCAGCGCCCCGCGGCGGCTGAACGGCCGGATGCCGCCGAACAGCGTCAGCCGCATGTCAAGCTCCCGTCCCGGGAATTACCCCCGCGCAGGATCCCGCGGCGAGTCGAACCGGGAAAGACCGCCCGGTCGTGTTGCCGCCGGTCCCGAACAGGCCGGCCAGGAAACCGGACGCCGGCCCGGGAAGCGCGAACATTGCGCGCGGAAGCACCGTCATTCACCGTGGCCCTGGCGCACCTTGCCGCCGAAGATCCAGTAGACGCCGAAGGTGTAGATAATGATCAGCGGCAGGACGAAGACCCCGGCGCCGTAGAACAGGAAACCCAGCGAGGACGCCGGTGCCGCGGCATTGGCTACCGTGATGCTATAGGGAATCATGTATGGCCAGAACATCACCCCCAGGGTCAGGAAGGCGGCGAAAAAGAACAGGACGGTCATGGCGAACGGCAGGGTGTCCCGCTTCCGCCACACACCGACGAGGATTCCGATGAGCGCGAACACGCCGAGCGCGGGGAACAGACGCCCCCAGGGTCTGGCGTGCCAGTTGCCGCGCGCGAGGTCGCTGTAGTCGAAGGTGAGCGTGAAAGCCAGCAACAGCACCGCCAGCATCCCGCCCGCCAGCCAGGGGATGCGGCGATAGGCCCAGTCGCGCAGTTCACCCTCGCTCTTGAGCACCAGCCAGCCAGCCCCCAGCAGCGCGTCGCCGAGCACGAGTCCGATCCCGGTGAGGACCGGAAACGGCGCCAGCCAGTCGAACGCATGGCCGGCGTACTGGCCGTGCGCGACCGGGATTCCCCGCATCATCGCGCCCACCGCGGCGCCCTGGGCGAAGACGGCGACACCGGAACCGAGGAAGAAGCCCCCGTCCCACAGCCAGCGCAGGCGAGCGCTGCGGTAGCGGAATTCGAAGGCGACGCCGCGGAAGATCAGCCCG
>JAHKKL010000100.1 GCA_020027635.1 Gammaproteobacteria bacterium | reverse complement strand
GCAAGGATGTCATCCTGATCATAGGCACGGCGGCGGGCTTTACCGGCCTGCAAAGCTACTGGATCTTCCGGGGCTGGCGCAAGAATAACGCGCTCACCATCGTGCTAGGACTAATCGGCATCGCGATCGTGCTGGGGCTGGTCAAGCTGTATCTGACCTTGTCCACCTAGCGGCTGGCGGCGAAACCCGGGAACGGGATGAACAGCGGCGTACGCGCGTCATCCCCCGCCCCGGCCTCGACCCTTGAAACCGCAGCCGATGGCCGTGTCAAGCCGCGCCGACGGCGCCTGACCGCTTTCCCGCCGCACCCCGTCGGGCATCGCAGCCACCACTGCGTCGCGTAAAAACCTCCGCGAGGGAAGCTTTTCTTCGCCACGGGTTCAGGCTAGGCTGAACCCTCATGCGTTTGTCGTTCGACTCGTTATGGACATTCCAGCCGGCCTGCTGCCCGCAAGCGTTCTGTGGGGCGCGGCCCTGCTCTACGGTCTGCTGCTCGCCGGCGCCCTGCTGACCGCCCCCTGGTCGAAGCTGGCGGACAACGAAGCCTCGCATGTCTATTTCGCGGCCGTGGCCGTCGTGGCCGTGCTGTGGACGCTGCGCGCCGGTATCGTACCGGGACACACCTATCACCTGCTCGGCGCCACCACGCTGTGCCTGATGTTCGACTGGCAGTTCGCCTTGCTGGCGGTCAGTCTGGTCCTGCTGGTCACGACCTGGCAGGGTCCGGCCGGCTGGGAGGCGTTTGCCCTGAACGCCCTGGTGATGGGCGCCCTGCCGGTGCTGTCTACCCGTATTCTGTTGTATGCAGGCCAGCGCTGGCTGACGCATAATTTCTTCATCTATATCTTTCTGAATGCCTTTCTCGCCGCGGCGCTGGGTATACTGCTGTGCGGGCTGGCCGCCGCGGCCGTGCTGGCCCTGGCGGAGAGGGATGCCGTGAACCAGACCGGCGGGGACTACCTGATGTTCATACCCTTGCTGATGTTCGGCGAGGGCTTCCTCAACGGCATGGCCTTGACACTGCTGGTGGCCTACCGGCCGCGCTGGGTGTCGACGTTTCACGATCGCTGGTATCTTGACGGCAAGTAGACCACACAGGCGCATGAAAAGATTCAACGGATTTCGGGTGTTACTGGCGGCGGCCGCCATCCTGCTTCTCCTGTTCGGCGGGAGGTACTTCCTGTCGCAGCGGCATGCCGAGGAGCCGATCATCGCGGGAGAGTGGAACGACATCGCGGCGGGACGCTATGTCATCGCCCTGCTGCAAAAGCACGGGGACGGCGCGGCTTTCGGCTTTGACACGGAACCCTACAGCAGCGTGCCCCTGCATCACTATGTCTATGACTATTACCGCCTGGCCTACACCGGCGGGGAACACCACCTGGTGGCCGCCTATACCAAGCCCGAACCCTTCGACTGCCGCAATTGCGCACCGCGGTTGAGCCTGGTGGAATTCGTGCCGGCGGCGGGTGGCTGGGCTCCCGGGACGCGCAGCATCGGGGAAATCGCGGCGGGGAGCTGGGGCAGCCCGCCGTACAGCGTCGGCGTCATGGAGCTGGGACCCGACAGGTTCGGCGTCGTGATCGAATCCAGCAACGACCAGCGCGGGGCATGGGAAGCCAGCCTCGACATCTACACGGCGATCGATGGCGGCTACCGCAAAGTGGCATCCATCGTCACCGAGAGGCACGGCAACCTGTATGAAGAGCAGGGCCTGCCGACCGGCTCCTGGCGGATGGGCACCCTGCCGCAGACCATCGCGGGTTTCTACGACATCCTGGTCAAGCGAAGTATCGGCAGCGCCGAAACGCCGGAGTCAGTCGATCCGGCGGACAACCAGGTCTACCGATTCGACGGTGAGCAGTATTCCCCCGAACCCTGACCCGCTTCAGGCGCCTGGCTGGACACAGAAACGCGCGATCAGGTCGCGCAGCAAAGCGACCGTGGGTTCGATCCGCTCCAGCGCCAAGTACTCGTCGGGCTGATGGGCCTGGGCGATGTCGCCGGGGCCGAGGATGATGCTGTCCATGCCGAGGGCGTTGAGGTAAGGGCCCTCGGTGCAGAAGGCGACCGCTTCGGCGGAATGGCCGGTGAGGCGTTCGGCGGCCCGCACGATCGCCGAATCGGCCGGCGTGTGCAGCGGCGGCGTACCGTCGATGAGCGAACGGCGTTCCGCGCGCAGCTCACTGCCGGCGAACAGGCGAGCCAGGCGTTCGTCGAGACGGTGGCGCAACACATCGAGGTCCATCCCCGGCAGCGCCCGCAGATCGAAATGCAGCTCGCAGTTCGCGCAGATGCGGTTGGGATTGTCCCCGCCCCGGATATAGCCGGGGTTGAGCGTCGGCACCGGCACGGCGAAACGCGGGTCGCTATAGCCTGCCTGCAGTTCCCCGCGCCAGGCAAGCAGGTCCCCGAGCACCTTGTGCATACCCTCCAGCGCGCTGGCGCCGAGCCGCGGATTGCTGGAATGGCCCGCACGGCCGTAAACGTGGATGGCCTCCATGATGATGCCCTTGTGCATATGCACTGGGCGCAACCCGGTCGGCTCGCCGATGAGCGCGTAACGCGCCCTGGGCCGGCCAAGCACCACCAGATCCTTGGCGCCGTCCATGGAACTCTCTTCGTCGGCGGTGGCGAGGATGATCAGCGGAGCCCGCAGCGTGTCGGCCCGGCAGTGGCGCGCGGCCTCGATGGCCAGGGCGAAAAAGGCCTTCATGTCGCAGGTGCCGAGCCCGTACAGGCGGTTGTCGGCCTCGGTCAGCCGGAACGGGTCGTAGCGCCAGCGCCCCTCGTCGTAGGGCACCGTGTCGGTATGACCGGCGAGTACCAGCCCTCCCGCACCCTGGCCGAGTGTGGCAATCAGGTTGGCCTTGCCCGGCTGGCGGGAAAGCGGCAGGACCTCGACGGCGAAACCCATGCCGTCCAGCCAGTCGGCCAGGAGCTCGATGACGGCCCGGTTGCTCTGGTCGAATCCGGGGGTGACGCTGCTGACCGACGGCGCGCCGATCAGCCGTCGCATCATTTCCATCAGAGGGGGCAGGTCGCGTTCCATGCCATGATTGTGGGCCGCTGCCCGCGCACCGGACAAGTGAAATCTTACCCGCCATGCGGACGGCGGGAACGGGTCCCGGCGGCGTAGGCGCTGTCGTTATCGCGTCCGCGGCCGGCGCCGCCCGGAGGCGGGGTATACGCACCCGCTTCATCGGTCTATCATCGCGCTTCGACGCGGAAAGCAGTGGTTGCGACCGGCACCGAGGACTATCCGGCACCGCAGGAAGAATTTTGAGGATATGGCGCGTCGCGCAACCCCGGGAGGGCGCGTCGTGACGATCTCGCGCAAGCACGGCGCCAGACGGAGAACCCAGGAATGACCCAGCAACTGATCGTGTTGGAAAACAAGAACGACCTCGATTTCATGGAGGTCGGCTGTCCCGTGGTGCACGTGGACGACTACCTCACCGGCCAGGAGTACTTCAAGCTTAAGGGAGTGCAGGTGATCAACCTGTGCCGCAGCTACCGCTACCTCAGCGTGGGCTACTACACCTCCCTGCTCGCCGAGGCGCGCCATCACCGCACCATTCCGACCGTCAAGACCATGATGGATCTCAGCAGCAAGGCGATGTACAGCCTCGAGTCGATCAACCTCGATGAGGTGGTGCAGAAGAGCCTGCGCAAACACCGCAAGGACAGCATCGAGTCGCTGTTCGAGATGGATGTGTTCTTCGGGCGGTGCCGCTACCCCGGCCTGTCGGATCTCGCGAGCGATATCTTCGAGACCTTCCCCTGTCCTCTGCTGCGGGTAATGTTCCGCCGCCAGGAAAACTGGCATATGGAATCCATCAAGCCGCTCTCCGTCAACAAGCTGGACAGTTACAACGAGAAGTTCTTCATCGAGGCCCTGTCGGCCTACCTGCAGCGGCGCTGGCGCCTGCCGCGCACCCGCAGCCTGGCGCGCTACGATCTCGCCATCCTGCACAACCCGGACGATGCCATGCCGCCCTCCGACGAGAAGGCGCTCAGCTTGTTCATCAAGGCCGGCAAGTCCCTGGGCGTCGACGTCGAGCTGATCGACCGCAGCGATTACTCACGGCTCGCGGAATACGATGCCCTGTTCATCCGCGAGACCACCCGCATCAACCACTACACCTACCGCTTCTCCAAGAAGGCCGAGAGCGAGGGCATGGTGGTGATCGACGATCCCCAGTCCATCCTGCGCTGCACCAACAAGGTCTACCTGGCCGAACTGCTGCGCGCGCATCGCGTGCCGACCCCCAATACGGTGATCCTCGGCAAGCGCGACCTGAAAGCCGCGGAAGCGGCGATCGGTTACCCGATGGTGCTCAAGGTGCCGGACGGCTCCTTCTCCCAGGGCGTCTTCAAGGCGGAGAATCCCGAACAGATGCTCGAGTACACGGAGCTGCTGTTCAAGACCTCGGAACTGATCCTGGCCCAGGAATTCGTGTACACCGAATTCGACTGGCGCATCGGCATCCTCAATCGCGAGCCGCTCTATGCCTCGCAGTATTTCATGTCCCGCAAACACTGGCAGATCGTGCGCTACGGCGATGAAGGCAAGGTCGTCATGGGCGGCTGGAAGACCTGGGCGGTGGAGGATGTCCCCGAAGAAGTGGTCGCGATGGCGCTCAAGGCGGCCGACCCGATCGGCTATGGCTTCTACGGCGTCGACCTCAAGCAGACGGCGAATGGCATCTACGTCATCGAGGTCAACGACAACCCCAGCATCGAGTCACGTGTCGAGGACAAGGTCCTCAAGGACGAACTGTACCTACGCATCATGAAGGAATTCGTGCGGCGGATAGACAAGCGCCGCAGTGTGTGAGCAGCACCCCCGGGCGCATGGTTAGGTCGTTCTAGCGCCCGCCCGCCGGCCCGACCTGCGCCGCGCCGCCGCCGCGCGGGTCGCTGGCGGCGTAGACCCGCCGACCCTTTTTATCCCAGTAAATCGCCTGCATGTTCCCGTAGGGGGCATCGAGCGCCGTCAGCCGGTGGCCCCGCGCCGTGAGCCCCTCGATCAGCGCGCGATCGAAGGCGCCGGGCTCGTACTGCACCGTATCCGGCAGGTACTGGTGATGAAAGCGCGGCCGGCTGACCCAGGATTGCGGCCGGTTTCCTTCGGCCATATCCAGCACCGCGAGCAGCACCATGGTGATGATGCGGCTTCCGCCCGGCGTCCCGAGTATCGCCACCCCGTCGGCGTTCTCGACAAAGGTCGGTGTCATGCTGGACAGCGGGCGCTTGCCCGGCGCCACGGCATTGGCCTCCGCGCCCACCAGGCCGTAGGCATTGGGCGCGCCCGGTTTGATGGAAAAGTCATCCATTTCATCGTTCAGCAAAACGCCCGCGCCGGGCGGCGTCAGACACGCCCCGAAGGGATAGTTGATGCTGAGGGTGGCTGCCACGCGGTTGCCCTCGCGGTCGAGCACGGAGAAGTGCGTGGTGTCCGGCCCTTGCGTCACGGGGTCGGCGTCGCCGAGCGCGGCACTCGGTGTGGCGCGATCCGGCCGGATGGTCGAGCGCAAGACCGCGGCATGCGCCGCCCCGGTCAACATCGCGACCGGTATGTTCTGAAAATCCGGGTCGCCCAGATACAGCGACCGGTCACGATAGGCGCGGCGCATGGCCTCGATGATCAGATGCGTGCGCGTGACCTCATCCGCTGCGTCCAGCGGCAACCCGGAGAGGATGTTCAGCATGGTCAGCAGCGCCACACCGCCCGAGGAAGGCGGCGCGGCGGAGGTGATCCGGATGCCGCGATACTGGCCGGTGACCGGCTGGCGCTCGATGACTTCATAGTGAGCCAGATCGTCCAGCGTCCAGAGGCCGCCGTCCCGGCGCACGCCATCGACCAGCTGCCGCGCCACCCGGCCCCGATAGAATCCGTTCCCGCCCTGGCCGGCAATCCCGGCCAGCGTCGCCGCCAGGTCCGGTTGTCTGAGGCGCTGCCCCTTCTGCGGCACCGCATCGTCCTGCAGGAAAATGCGCGCCGTCTCCGCATCCTGCTGCAACGACGCCAGCCGGAAACCGGCCAGACGGCGGTAGTGATCATCCACCAGGAAGCCGTCGCGGGCCAGGCGTATCGCCGGCTCCAGGGTGCGCGCCAGCGGCAGGCGCCCGTAGTGGCGTGCGATATGAACCAGTCCCGCCACCTCCCCCGGAATGGCGGCGGAGAGCGCGCCGGTGAGCGACAGATCCGGCATCACGGCCCCGTCGGCGTCGAGAAACATGTCCCGGGAGGCGGCGAGCGGCGCCCGCTCGCGCCCGTCCACCAGGGTCTCGAAGCCGTCATGGCCGCGGTGCAGCAGCCAGAAGCCACCGCCGCCGAGACCGGAGCCGTAGGGTTCCACCACGGCCAGCACGGCACTGACCGCAACCGCGGCATCGAAGGCATTGCCGCCCGTGGCGAGGATGTCCATGCCGGCC
>JAHKKL010000099.1 GCA_020027635.1 Gammaproteobacteria bacterium | reverse complement strand
CTGCTCGGCCCGACCCGCATCAGCGCGCTCGCGCGGCGTCACCTCGTTCTGGTCATGATGGCACCGTACCTGCTGGGCCTCAGCATCATCGATATCAGTCCGGATGCCGCCGAGATCTCGTTCGTGATCCTGATAGTCGCGAGCAGCCAGACCGTGGGGCTCGTCGTAGCCTTCCTGGCGATGTCCTTCGGCAACCTGGAACGCCGGAACAATGTCCTGCGACGGCGTGCCGAGACGCGGGCCAGGCGCGACGGGTTGACCGGGGCGATGAATCGTGCCAGCTTCGCCAATCACGCTCGCCGGGAGATCGGTCAGCACCGCGGCATCAAGAGCGATGTGTCCTTGCTTTTTGTCGACGTAGATCATTTCAAGCGTATCAACGACACGTACGGGCACGAGACCGGTGACCGGGTGCTGAGGCGGATCATTCGTCTTACGCGTGACTGTCTTCGCAGCGGCGATACCGTGGCGCGATGGGGCGGTGAGGAATTCGTCGTGTTGTTGCCGGCCACCGACGTGAATGGGGCACTGCTGATAGCGGAGAAGATCCGGCATCGTATCGGGGTCGAACAGTTCGATGAATTGGCCACCGGTCTGCGGGTAACGGTGTCGATCGGTTGCGCGGAGATGAGCAGCAACGAGGGGCTCGATGAACTCGTCGCCCGGGCGGACCGGGCGCTCTACGAAGCCAAACATCGGGGACGCAACCAAACCGTCGCGGCGTGATTGCGGATCTGACCGTGTCCATCCGTCCGGGGGTGAGTTCCGCCGTGCCCCGCGCCAGTTGCTTCGCCGCCTGCGCAACGCCACCCGGCGCCGCGAGCCAGTACCAGACCCGGGCGCGCAGGGGATCGGCTGTTTGACCATGGACGCCGTGGTCAGGGATATCTCGGATGTGAAACTGTGCATCAGGAAGGACCATCGGCGGCGGCGCCAATATTTAATCGCCCGGCTGTCACCCTTTTTCGGGTTGCTGCGTTAGCTATATTCGAAACCCATCAACAGGAGGCAGTCATGAAAACACATAGTAAATCCTCATCCATCCTGGCGGCGGTCATGGTCATGATCCTCGCGGTGCCGGGCGGTGCCTGGGCCGGTGGGGGTCGCTATGACAATGGCGGGCATGGCAACGGCTACCAACAGAAGGGACAGTACAACAGCCATTACAACAGCCATTACAACACGCATTACAACAACCACTACAGTAACAATTACGATAACCACTACGATAACCACTACGATAACCATTACGATAACCATTACAACAGTTATTACAGGGGTGGCGGTTACTATTACCCCCCTTACCAGGGGTACAAGTCGTGCGGCAATAATAACCATCACAACAACAATAATAATAATAACGACAATCTGTGGATCGGCCTGTTGGGTGGTGGCATCGTCGGTTACGCGCTCAGTAATATCCATTATTCGGGCTACTAGTCCGCCATCGCATTACCCGCCCCTCCCTGAGCTTGGCCGGGTATGAGCCGAATGGCACTTACTTAAGCGGTTCCACTATCGATACAAGGGTGGGTCAGGCACGCCGTTGGCGCCGAACCCACCGGCTGTGCCGGGCAGGCACTCATTACAAGAGGCGTTGTGTTGCCACGCAACGCCTGGTGGGTTACGCAAAAGACGCTAACCGACATTCCGGCCAAGCAAGTGTCATTCGGATCAGCCGGTCTCCGGAACGCCGGTGAAGAAATCGACGATGCCGGTGGCCAGCGAGTATTCGGCGCCGACGATGAGCAGGCCGTCGTGTTCGATGAGCTCTTCAATCAATTCCGACCCGTGTCTCAGGTGGTTGACCGAAGCGCGCACGTTGGCCCGGACTGCCTGCTGCATCAGCGCCTCGGGCTGATGCCGCAACTCCGTCGCGAGCAGCCCCTCCACGGACGGGCGGATACGGTCGACGATGGACCGGATATTGCGCGACTGATCGCCGGTCGGGCGCTGCAGTTGTTCGACCGTGGCGCACACCGCGCCGCACTGGGAATGACCCAGCACGACCACCAGCCGCGTGCCGAACTGCGCCACGGCGAACTCGACGCTGCCCACCTGCGAGGGCGCGACGATGTTGCCGGCGACCCGGATGACGAACAGGTCGCCCAGGCCCTGGTCGAACACGATCTCGGCGGGGACGCGGGAATCCGAGCAGCCGAGGATGACGGCGAACGGTTCCTGGCCGGCGGCGAGTTCCGCCCGTTGTGCGTGGCTGAGCAGGGTAGCGGGACTGCGCAGGCCGGCGGCGAACCGCTGGTTCCCTGTCCGCAGGTGTTCCAGCGCGGTGACGGCGTTGATCATGTCCTGGGTATTCCGTTTTGTCGGGTTCGATAGTCGCTCCACCCGGCGCGGGTCGTGTGGCGGGTCGCGGTGGGTGAGGCGATAGGGTGGGTGATTATCCACGCTTCCGCCGGGCTTGGTGAATACGCCGAGGCGTTTTTCAATTCAAAAATTCACCTGGCGATCTCGGCAGATCGTTAAAAAGGCGTTGTGTTGCTTCGCAACGCCTGGCAGGTTACGCAAAAAACGCCAACCCGCCCTACATTTCTCAATATTTGGGAGGGTGCGCCGCGGTGTCATTATTATGATGTTTAATACTTGAATACTACGACTTCGTATATGTAATATCACGACCCAACCGTAACAAGAGATGCCCTGAACATGATCACCGCCGCGCAGATCCGGGCCGCCCGGGCACTGCTGGGACTGGATCAGCGCCGCCTGGCCGAGGCGGCGGGACTGTCGCTGCCCACCATCCAGCGCATGGAGGGCAGCGCCGGGCAGGTGCGCGGCAACGTGGAGTCCCTGGTGAGGGTGGTCGAGGCGCTGGAGAGAGCCGGCATCGAGTTGATCGGCGAGGGTGCGCCGAGCACCGGCGTGGGGCGTGGCGTAAGGCTCAAGGCGCAGGAGGCGACACCGTGATGCCGCATGCCGCGCTGGCGCTCGCCGCGCTGGCGGTGCTGCTGGCGCTCGCCTCGGCCGTGGTATCGGTGTTCGCGGTATGGGTGCCGCGTGTCGTGCGCATGCTGGTGATGCCGCTGTTCGGGCTCGCCGGCCTCGCCGCGCTGGCGGCGGGGCTGGCGTGGTGAGCGTCGCCGTCGGGCTCTACGGCCCGGCCTATGTGCGCGGCTTCGAGCACGGACGGGATTCGCTTACGGCGCTCGGCGGCTTCGCCGGGCTGTTCCTCTCCGGCATGCTGCTGGTGGTACTTGCCGACGACGCCTTCCTGTTCATGGTGGCCTGGGAGGTGATGTCACTGTCCTCCTATTTCCTGGTGGCTTTCCAGCACGAGAACGCCGCCAACCGCCGCGCCGCTTTCCTCTACCTGCTGATGGCGCACATCGGCGGACTGGCTATCCTGCTCGGCTACGGCGTGCTCGCCTCGTTCGGCGGGGGCTTCGCCTTCGAGGCCATGCGCGCGGCGCCGCTCACGCCCGGTTGGGCCAGCGTGGCGTTTGTGCTCGCCTTCATCGGCTTCGGCATGAAGGCGGGGCTGGTGCCCCTGCATGCCTGGCTCCCGGAGGCCCATCCCGCCGCGCCCTCGCACATCTCGGCGCTGATGTCCGGCGTGATGCTGAAGGTGGCGGTCTACGGCTTCATCCGCTTCGTGTTCGATCTTCTCGGCGAGGTTCAGTGGCAATGGGGAGTGGCGGTGCTCGCCATCGGCAGCGTCTCGGCGCTGACCGGCGTGCTCGCCGCGCTGTTGCAGACCGATCTCAAGCGCCTGCTGGCCTATTCCTCGGTGGAGAACCTCGGCATCATCTTCATCGGCCTGGGGCTCGCGCTGGTGTTTCTCGGCACGGGCCACGCGCCGCTCGGCACGCTTGCCTTCGTCGCCGCGCTCTATCACGTGCTGAACCACGCGCTCTTCAAGGGGCTGCTGTTCCTGGGGGCGGGCGCGATCCTGCACAGCACCCATGAACGCGATCTCGAGCAGATGGGCGGCCTGCTGCGGCGCATGCCCTGGACCGGGCTCTTCTTCCTGATCGGCTGCATCGCCATCGCGGCGCTGCCGCCGTTCAACGGCTTCGTCTCCGAGTGGCTCACCTTCCAGGCGGCGCTGCAGACCTGGCAGCTCGAGAGCGGCGTGCTGCGCAGCCTCATTCCCATCGTCTCGGCGGTGCTGGCGCTGACCGGCGCGCTGGTTGCGGCGACCTTCGTCAAGGTCTATGGCGTCGCCTTCCTCGGCCAGGCCCGCAGCCGCCACGTGCGCCACGCCCGCCAGGTGCCCTTCGGCATGCGCGCGGGGCAGGGCTGGCTCGCGGGGCTGTGCCTGCTGTTCGGTGTCCTGCCGACGGCGGTGATCAGCGTGATCGACGGCGTTCCCCGGCAGCTCCTCGGCGCCGGGCTGCCGCAGGCCGCCGCCCACGGCTGGCTCTGGCTGACGCCGGTGTCGCCCGCGACGGCGAGCTACAGCGCGCCGCTGGTGGTCGTGCTGCTCGCCGTGCTCACCGCGCTGGCGTTGTGGAGCCTGCGCCGCGGCGCGGTGCGCCGGGTGCGCCGCTGCGATGCCTGGGACTGCGGCTTCGCGCCGCCCACCGCGCGCATGCAATACACCGCCACGGCCTTCGCCCAGCCGATCCGGCAGGTGTTCGGCCTGCTGTTCCACATCGAGGAGTCGGTCGGTCGGCGCGAGGACGGCGCGCCGCGCTACCAGCTCAGCATCGGTGATCGCTCCTGGGATCTCTTCTATGCGCCGGTCATGCGGGCGGTGGAGTCCGCCTCCCGCCGCGTGGTGCGGCTGCAGTCCGGCAATGTGCGCGTCTATCTCGGCTGGACGCTCGCGACGCTGGTGCTGCTGCTATGGATCATCTCATGACGGCGGTTGCCTGGGGCGCGGCCCTGCTGCAGGCGCTGCTGTACGCCGCGCTCGCGCCGCTGCTGGTCGGCTGGATCCGCAAGGTCAAGGCGCGGCTGCAGAACCGGCGCGGCGCTCCCGTGCTCCAGCCCTACCGCGACCTGCGCAAGCTGCTGGTGAAGGAGGCGCGGGTGGCTCATACCGCCTCGCCGCTGTTCCGCGCCGCCCCCTACATCGTGTTCGTCACCACCTGGCTGGCGGCCTCGACCGTGCCGCTGGTGGCGGTCAGCCTGCCGACCGCGGCGATCGCCGACATCATCGTGCTGGTGGGACTGCTGGCGCTCGCGCGCTTCTTCCTGGCGCTCGCGGGCATGGACGTCGGCACGGCCTTCGGCGGCATGGGCGCCTCGCGCGAGATGCTGGTATCGGCGCTGGCCGAACCGGCGATGCTGATGGCCGTGTTCACCCTCGCGATGAGCGCGCACAGCACCAACCTCGCGAGCGTCATCGACTATCAGCTCGGCGCCTTCGCGCTGCGGCCCTCGTTCCTGTTCGCCCTCGGCGGCCTGATTCTGGTGGCGATCGCGGAGACGGGCCGTATTCCGGTGGACAACCCGGCCACGCACCTCGAGCTGACCATGATCCACGAGGCCATGCTGCTCGAGTACTCGGGCCGGCACCTCGCGCTGATGGAGTGGGCGGCCCAGCTCAAGCTGCTCCTCTACGGCGCGCTCATCGCCAACATCTTCTTCCCCTGGGGCATCGGACAGAGCTTCACGCCCGCGGATCTCGGCATCGGGCTGGCCGCCGTCTTCCTCAAACTGCTCGCGCTCGGCGCGGCGCTCGCGATCGGCGAAACCGTGCTCGCCAAGATGCGGCTGTTCCGCGCCCCGGCATTCCTCAATCTCGCGCTGCTGCTCGCCCTGCTCGGGTTGCTGAGCCACGTCATCCTGGAGGTGGGCGCATGAGCCCCACCCTGTTGCCGCTGCTGCAGCAGATCGTGCTGGTGCTGGCGGCGATCGTGCTGTTCACCTCCTTCGTGCTGCTTGCCCAGGCCCGCCTGGTCGCCGCCATCCATGCCTTCGCCTGGCAGGGCGCGCTGGTGGCGGCGGTGACCACCGTAGTGGCGGCGACCGGGCAGACGCACCACCTGTATTTCTCGGCGCTGCTGACCCTGGTTCTCAAGGCGCTGCTGATCCCATGGATGCTGCACCGACTGACGCGCCGCCTAGCGCTCGATCGTCACGTGGAATCGCTGCACCGGCCCGCCCTGGTGATCATGGCCGCCGTGGCGCTGGTGATCTTCAGCTACTGGCTGGTGCTGCCCATCGTGCAGCAGGAGATGACCTTCACCCGCAACATCGTCGCCATCAGCCTCGCCGTGGTGCTGATCGGGCTGCTGATGATGGTGTTCCGCCAGCAGGCGGTCGCCCAGGTGCTCGGCTTCATGTCGATGGAGAACGGCCTGTTCCTGGCCGCGGTCTCCGCCACCGCCGGCATGCCGCTGGTGGTGGAGCTGGGCGTGGCCTTCGACGTGCTCGTGGCCATGGTGCTGTTCGGCGTGTTCTTTTTCCAGATCCGCGAGAGCATCGACTCGCTCGACGTGGACCGCCTCAACCGGCTGACCGAAACCGCCGAGGAGGGCATCGTGGCCGCCGGCCGGACGACGCCGCGCGCCGTTGCGGGGGAGGACGGATGATCGCGCTGCTCATCACCCTGCTCGCGCCGGTGGCGGGCGCGCTCGTCCTGGCGGTGCTGCGCCCGCTGGGCCCGGCCGGCTGGCTGAACGTCGCGGTCTCCACGATCACCTTCGGCGCGGCCGCCTGGTTGACCTGGACGGTCGCCGCGAGCGGGGAGATCGCCGGCTACAGCTTCCGCGTCGATGACTTCAACGTGTATCTGGTGGCGCTGACCGCCTTCATCGGCCTGACCACCTCGATCTTCTCCCGGCCGTACATGCGCCACGTGTGCGATACCGTCCTGACCCGCAAGCGCGGCATGCGCGTCTATCACTCCATGTACCAGGCCTTCATGTTCACCATGCTGCTGGCGTTGACCACCGACAACCTCGGCGTGCTGTGGGTGGCGGTCGAGGGCGCGACGCTCGCGACGGTGCTGCTGGTGTCACTGTACCGCACGCCGGAGGCGGTGGAGGCGGCCTGGAAGTATTTCATCCTCTGCGGTGTCGGCATCGCGCTCGCGCTGTTCGGAACGGTGCTCACCTACTTCGCGGCGCAGCACGTGGTCAGCGACCCGTCCGCCGGGCTTACCTGGAGCACGCTCTACCGCCACGCCGGGCATCTCGAACCCGCGGTGATGCGCCTCGCCTTCGTCTTCCTGCTGGTGGGCTACGGCACCAAGGTGGGTCTAGTCCCCATGCACCAGTGGCTGCCGGACGCGCACTCGGAAGGACCCACGCCCATGTCCGCCGTGCTCTCCGGGCTGCTGCTCAACGTCGCGCTGTACGCGGTGGTGCGGCTCAAGATGCTGGTGGACGGTTCGCTCGCGGCCAGCGCCGCGCCGCATCTCGCCGGCTATCTGCTCATGGGCTTCGGCCTGCTGTCGTTCCTGGTGGCGGGGCTGTTCCTGCACCGCCAGCGCGACATCAAGCGCATGTTCAGCTACTCGTCGATCGAGCACATGGGACTGATGACCTTCGCCTTCGGGCTCGGCGGACCGCTCGCCACCTTCGGCGCGCTGCTGCACATGCTGGTGCACTCGCTCACCAAGTCGGCGATCTTCGTCACCGTGGGCCATGCCGCGCACATCGCCGGCACCCAGTCCATCGAGCGAATCCGCGGCCTGATCCGCACCCAGCCGGCGGTGGGCTGGTCCCTGCTGATCGCCGTGTCGGCCATCGCCGGTTTTCCGCCCTTCGGCGTATTCACCAGCGAGTTCCTGCTGCTCACGGCCACCATGCAGGCGCAGCCCTGGCTGACGGTGGCGCTGCTGAGCGGCCTCGCAATCGCCTTCGCCGGCCTCTTTCGCCATCTGCACCCGATGGTCTACGGCGCGCCGCCCGAAGGCCAGAAGCCGGTGCGCGCCAACATGCTCCCGGTCGCGATCCACCTCGCGCTGGTGCTGTGGCTGGGGTTGGCCATTCCCGGGTTCCTGGCGCAGTGGCTGGACCGGGCGACCGAGCTGATCACGGGGAGTCATCTCTTATGAGCCGCTTCGACTGGCTGTCCGAGTACCTGGCGCGTCTCGAGGACGATCACATCCTGGTGCGCACCGGCAGCGCCGCACGCCTCGCACCCGCGCATTTTCTGACACTGGATGCCGAGGACTGGGGTCGCGCCGGACGGATCGCGCGCGCCTTCGGCTGCCGCTTCGCCGGGTTGTGGGGCGATCCGGGCGAGGACCGGATCAGTGTCTACGCCTGCCTCGAACACCAGGGGGATTACCTGGTGCTCGCGACCCGCGTGCCGCTCAAGCAGCCGGTGCTGGCATCGCTCACGCCCAGCTACCCGGGCGCCGACCGCCTGGAGCGCCACCTGCAGGATCTCTGCGGCATCGCCTGCCTGGACCATCCCGACGCGCGCCGCTGGACCCGCCACCAGGCCTGGCCCGACAGCAGCCATCCCCTGCGCGGCGATTTTCCCGCGGCCGGGCTGTCCCCGCGGCGCACGCCGGCCGATGCCGACTACCCCTTCGTGCGCGTCCATGGCAGCGGCGTCTACGAGATCCCGGTCGGTCCCGTGCATGCGGGCATCATCGAGCCCGGCCACTTCCGCTTCCAGGCGGTGGGCGAGCAGGTGCTGCGCCTGGAGGAACGCCTCGGCTACGTGCACAAGGGCATCGAGAAGATCGCCGCGGGGCGCGATCCCGCCGCGCTCGCGCGTCTCGCCGGGCGCGTCTCGGGCGATTCCACCGTGGCGCACGCCTGGGCGGCGTGTCAGGCCATGGAGCGCGCGGCCTACTGCAGCGTGCCGCCGCGCGCCGCGAGCCTGCGGGCGCTCGCGTGCGAGCGCGAGCGCATCGCCAACCATCTCGGCGATATCGGCGCCATCTGCAACGACGTCGGCTTCAGCTTCGCCCATGTCCAGTGCGCGCGGCTGCGCGAGCAGTGGCAGCGGCGCAGCCACGCGTTGTTCGGGCACCGCTTCATGATGGACCTGGTCGTACCGGGCGGGGTGGCGCGCGACCTTCCGGCCGGCGCGGCGGAGCGGCTGCGCGCCGACCACGCCGTGCTGCGCCGGAGCATCGAGCCGCTGTTCGACGTCATCGACGATCACCCCTCGCTCGATGACCGGCTGCTCGGCACCGGTCGGCTCTCGGTCGAGGACGCGCGCGAACTTGGCTGCACCGGTTATGTGGGCAAGGCGAGCGGCCAGGGCTTCGATGCGCGGCGCGATAACCCTTATCCACCGTACGACGGACTGGCGGTGGACTCTCCGCTCGAGACCGACGGCGATGTGGCCGCCCGGGTGCGGGTGCGCATGGCGGAGGTGCGCCAGAGCCTGACGCTGATGGACCACCTGCTCGATGCCCTGCCGGTCGGTGACATTGCCATCCCGCTGCTTACGCCGCCGGCCGGGGCCATGGGAATGGGATTCGTGGACGGCTGGCGCGGCGAGGTGCTCGCCTTCGTGCGCTTCGCGGAGGGCGGGCGCATCGCCCGCTATTTTCCGCGCGATCCGAGCTGGTTCACCTGGCCGGCGCTCGAGCGGCTTATCCACGGCAACATCGTTCCCGACTTCCCGGTGTGCAACAAGTCGGTCAACGCCTC
>JAHKKL010000423.1 GCA_020027635.1 Gammaproteobacteria bacterium | reverse complement strand
GCCGGTGACTGTATTTGTCGTTCTGACCCTGCTGGTCGTATTGCCGGCCTTCCTCGGTTACCGGCGCCGCCAGCACCGGTCGGCCTGGCAGTCCGAACGCTGATGTTCGCCTATCTCGTCAGGCGCCTCGCCTACGCCATCCCGATCCTGATCGGGGTGAACCTGCTCACCTTTTACCTGTTCTTCGTGGTCAACTCGCCGGATGACATGGCGCGACTGCATCTCGGCGTCAAGCGCGTCACGCCCGAGGCCATCGATAAGTGGAAGGCGGAGCGCGGCTACGACAAGCCGCTGCTCTACAATGCGGCCGCGAGCGCCACCAGCCGGTTGACCGATACCATCTTCTTCGAGAAGTCGCTGCGGCTGTTTGCCTTCGATTTCGGCCGCTCGGATGACGACCGGGACATCGGCCATGACATCCGCCAGCGCATGATCCCGAGCCTGGCGATTGCCATCCCCGTCCTGCTGGTGGGACTGCTCATCGAGATTACCTTCGCCTTGCTCATGGCCTTCTTCCGGGGCAGCTATGTCGATGTCTCCGGCGTCGTCCTGTGCGTGATCCTGATGTCCGTCTCGGCGATGTTCTACATCATCGGCGGCCAGTTCCTGCTGGGGAAGCTGCTACGGCTGATGCCGATCTCCGGCTATGACACCGGCCTTGATGCCATCAAGTTCCTGGTGCTGCCGGTGATCATCGGGGTGGCCAGCGGCATCGGTACCGGGGCACGCCTGTACCGCTCTTTCTTCCTGGAGGAGGCCGGCAAGGATTTCGTGCGCACCGCCCGCGCCAAGGGGCTCAACGAAGCGAGGGTGCTGTTCCGCCACGTCCTGCGCAACGCCCTGGTGCCGATCGTGACCGGCGTGGTCGCCATCCTGCCCCTGCTGTTCATGGGCAGCCTGCTGCTGGAATCGTTCTTCGCCATCCCGGGACTCGGCAGCTACACCATCGATGCCATCAACCGCCAGGATTTCGCCATCGTGCGCGCCATGGTGTTCCTCGGCTCGGTCCTCTACATCATCGGGCTGATCCTGGTGGATGTCGCCTATACCGTGGTCGACCCGCGGGTGCGGCTGTCATGATCCGCCCCGTCGTGTTGTGGACGGATGCGCTGCTCTATGTCCTGGTGGCGGTGGTGCTGGCGTTCATCCTCTACGCGCGCCGCAAGGCGCACCTGCGCGCACCCTGGAAGCAGGTATTCTCCCGCCGGCTGGCCTCGGCCTCGGCCGTGATCCTGCTGGCCTACGTCGGGATCGGACTGCTGGATTCGCTGCACTACCGGTTGCCGCTGCGGGACAATGGCGGGGGCGGGGAGGTGCATTACGCCGTCGAGGTCCTGAGCGTGCTGGATTACCTGCTCGGCCCGGTGCGCACGCAGAGCGAGAAAACCTACTCGGCGCCGCTCGCGACCCATCTGTACACGAAGGAGGCCGTGCGGCAGGCCAACGGGGCGCAGACCCGGGAATACCCGCGCCTCGAGTACGGCGGCCGGCAGCTGCGCGATCCCGAACGCGATTTCCGCGCGGATGTGCTGCGTCGCGTCGCCCTGGCGCTGCTGGAAGCCGCGCTGGCCGGCACGCTCCTGCTCGCCTTGATGGCCTGGCGGCAGGCACGCCGCGGCCGCCGGCCGGTGCGTGACGTGCTGCGCGATATCGTAACGCGACGCCCCACGGCCCCCTGGGTGGTGATCTGGATCAGCGTCAGCGTGCTGCTGCTGCTGTTCTTTCTGGGCGTCAATTTCGCCGCGGCCTATCACGTCTTCGGTACCGACAAGGTTGGACAGGACGTGTTCTACCAGAGCCTGAAAAGCATCCGCACCGGGCTGGTGATCGGTACCCTGACCACGCTGGTCATGCTGCCGTTCGCCATCCTCATGGGCATCCTGGCCGGGTATGCGCGCGGCTGGATCGATGACGTCATCCAGTACCTCTACACCACGCTCAACTCCATCCCGCATGTGCTGCTGATCGCCGCGGCTATCCTGATGCTCCAGGTCTACATCGCCAACCATCCCGAACAGTTCGAAACGACCGTGGAACGGGCCGATATCCGCCTGCTGTTCCTGTGTATCATTCTCGGCATCACCAGCTGGACCGGCCTGTGCCGGCTGCTGCGGGGCGAGGCGCTCAAGCTGCGCGAGTCGGAATACATTCAGGCGGCCGTGAGCTACGGGGCCTCGCACGCCGGGCAACATGATCAACAGCGCCCGCCTGGAGATGGCGCGCGAACCGGTGGTGTGGTGGTCGCTGCTCTCGGCCTTCCTGCTCATGTTCGCCCTGGTGCTCTCGGCGAACCTGTTCTCGGATGCCGTGCGAGACGCCTTCGACCCGCGTCTGCATGAACGCTGAATGATAATCTCACCGCAAAGACGCAGACGTAGGAGCGGGCTTGCCCGCGAACGCGATGCTGAAATATCAGCAGGTTCGCGAGCAAGCTCGCTCCTACAATCGACTGATTTCGAGGTGCCTTAGTATGAATTTGACTTTCTCTGTGTCCTCTGCGCCTCTGCGGTGATGATATCTATTCGGACACCCATACCATGCCGCAGCCATTGATCAGACTGGATAACCTCACGGTGCGTATCGGCAGCGGAGACGGGGCCGTCCGGCCCGTCGATGGCGTCAGCT
>JAHKKL010000098.1 GCA_020027635.1 Gammaproteobacteria bacterium | reverse complement strand
TACGATGACACAGTGTTCCGAGAGCGGTTCAATGGGTTTACCGAGCAAAGCAAATTCGTGGTTAATGAACCCGACGTCGAACGGCGCATTATGTATGATAAGCTCTGCACCACGTATAAACGCTAGGAATTCCTCGGCGATGTCGGCAAAACGCGGCTTGTCTGCCAGAAACTGGTCGGTTATACCGTGCACTTCCCTGGCGCCCGCATCGATCTCGCGATCCGGCTGGATGTACTGATGATAGGTGTTTCCAGTAACTCGCCGGTTCACCAGTTCGACACAGCCGATTTCGATAATACGGTGCCCGTCGGATGGTTCCAGGCCCGTAGTCTCGGTATCCAGTATGATCTGTCGCATCGCCCGAATGATTCTTTCCGCTCGTTTGATATTGATAACAGGAAATATTATTGCGTACGCACTAACTGAGATAACCCCGCAGATTTATTGCTGAGGATCACCGCGAACATGGAGCTCTGCGTGGATATTGACTTTGCCTTCCCTGCCCCTACGCAGTGAATTAGTCCGTTACAAAAGCTCATCGATCGCCTTGTTGGCAAGTTCATCCGCCAGCTCGTTCTCGGGATGACCACTGTGGCCCCTCACCCATTCCCAGCGAATCTCGTGCCCGGAGATGGCCGTATCCAGACGCTGCCATAGGTCGGCGTTTTTAACCGGTTTTTTCGCGGCGGTCTTCCAGCCGTTGCGTTTCCAGTTCACCATCCATTCCGTGATGCCCTTCTGGACATACTGCGAGTCGGTAGTAATACGCACGCGGCAGGGACGTTTCAGGCTTTCCAGCGCACGGATTGCCGCCATGAGTTCCATGCGGTTGTTCGTGGTGAGCGGCTCGGCACCGTACAAGGTCTTTTCATGCCCCTTGTAACGCAACACCGCACCCCAGCCGCCCCGCCCCGGATTGCCGCGACAGGCACCGTCAGTGTATATCTCAGCTTCAGCTGACACGCCGGATGTTTCTTTGACTCGATGTGGGAATACCGACCGGGAACAATTGCCGCCGACCGTTACGAACCGACTTAAGTGGCGTCATGATCACCGTGCGTTTTCTGGCAACGAGGATATAGGCTCCGGCCAGCAACATCCGACCATTACCATGGGACGGTTCGAGAAAATGCAAACGACCCAACACACGTGAATTCTGAATCGGTGGCCGCTGAAAAAGATAACGGCAATGAAGAATATCGAATCCCAGCAGACTGAGCCAGTCCTTGATCCGGTTTACGCTGAGAAAACGCGCATTCCAGGGCATTTCCTGCGAACGCCACGACAGCAGGCGACGCACACCCCACAGGCTCCATGGATTGAATCCGATAATCACCAGATGTCCGTCCGGTATCAGACTGCGATCCGCCTCGCGCAGCACCTGGTGTGGATCAACGGTTATCTCGAGAGTATGCGGCAGGATAATGGCATCCAGGGTATCCGTCATGACCGGCCAGGTGTCGGTATGTCCAACGACACCGGTTTCACTGTCGGAATCCTTCTGTATCCGCTGGACGATATGGTGCGGTATGCGGCTGTCCGACAGGGTGCAGGTTTCCCATGGTGGATCGACCACCATCAGGTGATAACCAAACAAGCCGGGAAGCTGCTCGGCAAGCGCAGACAGCTCGACATCAGCCAGCAATCTTCCCAATGGATAGCGGTACCAGCAACGTAGCGAGAACGCCCTCAAAGGAACGGATAACGGCGTGTTCATAGCGCGAATCATACCGTATTCGTCGCGTGAATGCCGGCCTCAAGCGTCATAAATCCGACATTGACCTAGCTTGACGAGCCTGTCAGCATACGCCCCGTAATGCATACAGGAACAATGGGAATTACCGACAGCCGCGGGACTGTATTCACAGCATGTGACACAGAGCACACAGATTCTTTCAAGACTGATATCGCCGGGGTCGCTAACCGTCTTATGAGAACCGCGAAAGATACCCTCTGTGTCGTCGCCATTCTGCTGACATCCGGCTGTGCCTCACTGAACACCCCCCCAACCCACACCCCGTACGAATCCAGTTACAGCAACGGCACCACCCTCGAAACAGACAGTTATGCCGAATCCACAGAGGATTCGACCGATGTACTGCAGGATGACGAGGGACATGGATACTCAGGTGGTGAATTCTGGCAGCAGGTTCGGGAAGGCTTGCACCTGCCCGCGGGGCATCATGAGGCAGTTACCAGCCAGATAGATTTCTACAGCCGCCAGGCCCGTCAGGTAGAGACCATCCTGCAACGGGGTGAACCCTACTTGGCCTATATATACGGAGAAGTCAGGAAACGCGATTTCCCCAATGAAATTGTACTGCTGCCTTTCATTGAAAGCGGTTACGACCCCTACGCCTACTCACATGGACATGCCGCCGGCCTGTGGCAATTCATCCCTGACACGGGAACGCACTATGGACTCAAACAGGACTGGTGGTACGACGGACGCAGGGATGTGGTAGCTTCGACGGACGCCGCCCTGAATTATCTCGACAAACTGCAGCAGGAATTCAACGGCGACTGGCTGCTGGCTCTGGCCGCCTACAACGCCGGCGAGGGCACGATACATCAGGCGATAAAACGCAACCAGGAATATGGCAAACCGGTTGATTTCTGGCATCTGGATCTTCCCCGGGAAACTACATACTACGTACCTAAATTGCTGGCGATCAGCACCATTATCAAGCAACCGAGAAAGTACGGCGTACACCTGTCGCCTGTCGACAAATCCCCCACTTTCACGGTGGTCAATACCAATACTCAACTCGACCTGACGGTTGCTGCCGAGCTGGCAGACATGGACACGAAGGAACTGCAGCTGCTTAATCCCGGGTTCAATCGCTGGGCCACACATCCGCAAGGTCCACACCGCCTGGTGGTGCCCGTGGATAAATCGGCCGTCTTCAAGCAGAACCTCGCCGCCCTGCCTCTCTCACAACGTGTTAAATGGGTGCGTCACAAGGTCCAGCGCGGCGAGACCCTCGGCCGTATTGCAAGCCGCTATGACACCACCGTAGCCGTTCTGCGCAAAAACAACGAGATTCGTGGCAACGCCGTCCGTACGGGCCTGCAGCTGATCGTACCGGTGGCCGCGCAGGACACCGCGCGATACGCCTCTCTCATCAAGGACAAACCGGCACAGCCCTCCGGGAAGGAACAGATGTACCGGGTACAAAGCGGCGACACCCTGTGGGTGATTGCTCGCACCCACAACATCAGCATTGCACAGCTCTCACAATGGAACAATCTCGCCTCCGGCGCCTCGATCAAACCCGGACAGCAACTCACCGTCCGTCAGCAACAGAACACAACACAGGCCAACAACACCGTCAGGCCGGTTAATTACACCGTACGCAAGGGAGATACCCTGTTTCTCATCTCGCAGAAGTTCAACGTCAGCGTCAACGACCTGAAGGAATGGAACGAGCTAGAGAAGGGAAAGTACCTCAAACCCGGGCAAAAGCTGAAACTCTATATCGATGTCGCCCGTATGTCGCAAAACAATCAGGGTTGATTTCCGCTTAGTTCAGACGGTATGACCGTTATTGAACTGTGTGGAGTCGAGACACCATTCAGAAACTCCTCATTGCCGCGTAGCGGTGCGAAAACCGTTGATGAACACCGCGATTCTCCGCGTCCGACCTAAGCGCGCCATCACCGACTCCCTCGCTACCGGGAATCCCGGTGGCGGTCTTAACAAACGAAATGCACGGGCGATGGGGTTATACCTCTGGCCTCATATGGGGAAACAGCAGCACGTCGCGGATGGATGGTGAATCGGTAAAGAGCATGACGAGCCGGTCGATACCGATGCCCTCGCCCGCCGTAGGCGGCATGCCATGCTCGAGGGCCCGGATGTAATCGGCGTCGTAGTGCATCGCCTCAAGATCGCCGGCGGCCTTCTCCTCGACCTGTCTGCGAAAGCGTTCGGCCTGGTCCTCGGCATCATTCAACTCGGAAAACCCGTTCGCGATCTCGCGTCCCCCAACGAAGAACTCGAAACGGTCGGAGACAAATGGGTTATCGTCATTGCGCCTCGCAAGCGGCGACACCTCCGTCGGGTAGGCGGTGATGAAGGTCGGGTCGACGAGCTGTTCCTCCACCGTTTTCTCGAATATTTCAACCTGGATCTTCCCCAATCCGTAGCTGTCCTTCAACGCGATACCTAGGCGGGCGGCCAGAGTCCGCGCGCTGTCCAGAACATCGATATCCCCGGGCATGAGGCCGGGATTGAACTGCAGGATCGAATCCCGCACCGTCATGCGCTGGAACGGCCTGCCGAAATCAAACCGCTGTCCCTGGTATTCAATGCCGGTTGTGCCGAGCAACTCCGCTGCCATGCTGACCAGCAGATCCTCGGTCAGGTCCATGAGGTCATGATAATCGACATAGGCCTGATAGAATTCCAGCATGGTGAATTCCGGATTGTGGCGTGTCGAGAGTCCCTCATTGCGGAAATTGCGGTTGATTTCGTAGACCCTTTCGTAGCCGCCGACGACGAGTCGCTTCAGGTACAGCTCCGGGGCGATGCGCAGGAAGAGATCCATGTCCAGGGCATTGTGGTAGGTGGTGAACGGACGTGCCGTTGCGCCCCCCGGTATCGCCTGCATCATTGGCGTCTCGACTTCAAGGAAATCCCTGTCATTCAGGTACTGGCGGATATACTGGATGATCCGGGTGCGCATGCGGAAGGTCTTGCGCGAGACTTCGTTCATGATGAGATCGATGTAGCGTTGCCGGTAACGCGTTTCCTGATCCGCCAGGCCGTGGAATTTCTCCGGCAGCGGCCGCAATGACTTGGTCAGAATCCGTATCGACTCGGTCTTGATGGAAAGCTCGCCGGTTTTGGTCTTGAACAGCACGCCCTCGGCGCCGACGATATCGCCGATGTCCCAGCCCTTGAAGCCCTGGTAGACGCCCTCCGGCAAGGTATCGCGCTGCAGAAACAGCTGAATACGCCCGGACATGTCCTGCAACTGGGCGAAGCTGGCCTTGCCCATGACGCGCTTTGCCATCAGCCGACCGGCGACCTTGACGCGCATGGGCGAGGCTTCCAGCAGGTCATTGTCTTTTTCATCATATTCCGCGTGCAGCTCACCGGCGATGGCATCACGCCTGAAGTCATTCGGAAAGGCGATACCCGCCTCGCGCAAGACGTTCAGCTTGGCGCGGCGCTGGGCGATGAGGGCGTGTTCTTCCTGGTCATTCATGAGATCGTCCTGGTTTCAGCAAGAATCCTGTCGGGACCGCGAAGCGATCAACGCCGCCCACGGCCCGGGTATGGACACCCGTATCACAGCCCGCTTTTCAGGCTGGCTTCGATGAACGGGTCCAGATCGCCATCCAGTACGGCCTGGGTGTTGCCCACTTCGACACCGGTGCGCAGGTCCTTGATGCGCGACTGGTCCAGCACATAGGAGCGTATCTGGCTGCCCCAGCCGATGTCCGACTTGGTGTCTTCCAGCGCCTGCTGATCGACACGGCGTTTCTGCATTTCGAGCTCGTAGAGCTTGGACTTGAGCTGTTTCATGGCCGTCGCCTTGTTTTTATGCTGGGAACGGTCGCTTTGGCACTGCACCACGATGCCGCTGGGCGCGTGGGTGATGCGCACCGCCGATTCCGTACGGTTGACGTGCTGGCCACCGGCCCCGCTGGCCCGGTAGACGTCGATGCGCAGGTCGGCCGGATTGATTTCGATGTCGATGTCATCCGCGATCTCGGGAGACACGAACACCGCGGCGAACGAAGTATGCCGGCGGTTGCCGGAATCGAACGGAGACTTGCGCACCAGACGGTGGACACCGGTTTCGGTGCGGAGCCAGCCGTAGGCATACGGCCCCTCGAATTTGACCGTCGCGCTCTTGATGCCCGCGACCTCGCCCGGGGACGCCTCGATCAGCTCGGTAGCGAACCCGTGGCGCTCACCCCAGCGCAGGTACATCCGCAGCAACATCTCCGCCCAGTCCTGCGCCTCGGTACCGCCGGACCCTGACTGGACATCCATGAAGGCGTTCTCGGGGTCCATCTCGCCGGAGAACATACGCTGGAATTCCAGTCGCGCGATATCCGCTTCCAGCCGACCGGCATCATCCTCGATCGCCCCGATGCTCTCCTCGTCACCTTCTTCGGCAGCAACCTCCAGCAACTCGTCGGCGTCTCGCAGCGCCTGAAACATCCTGGTGAGGGTATGCACCACCTCTTCCAGGCGGGCCCGTTCACGTCCGAGTTCCTGCGCACGCTCCGGGTTGTTCCAGATAGCGGGGTCTTCCAGCTCCCGGCTGACCTCCGGCACGTAAAGCATTCAGGTCAGGCATGTGGGAACACGTCAGCAGGGTGAAAAATATCAAGCTCGTCATAATACAACTGTTATTCAGGCGAGACCAGCGACTGTGACCGCGAGACCCGGTACCGGCCCGCCGTCATCCACTCAACCAGGTTCGATGTGCTCAACGACCAGCTGCGCGGTTTCGACGCCCCGGTACTCATTGACATCGAGGCGATAGACCAGGCGTACCTCCCCGCCGGTTGCGGGCAGGATGCCGGTATTGAACGCAATGCCGTCGAGACGACGGCTGCCAGCCGTCGTCCTCAGGACCATTTTCAGATGCCGTTCCCCGACCACGCGCTGCTCCAGAATCGCGAACTTGCCGTCGAATTGCGGCGACGGGAACCCCTGCCCCCAGGGGCCTGCATCGCGAAGCAGTTTCGCGGTTGCCAGGGAAAGTTCCTCCTCGGAAAGCGGTCCGTCGGTATAGATGATGCTCTGCAGATCCTCCTCCGAGAGCGTCCGCGAGACCTCGGTAGCGAAGGCGGACTCAAACGCCGGGAGATTCTCCTCGGCCAGCGTCAGCCCCGCGGCCATGGCATGGCCGCCAAAACGGCTGAGCAGTTCCGGGTGGCGGGTGGCGACCGCATCGAGGGTGTCCCGGATATGCAAACCCGCAATGGAGCGGGCCGATCCCTTCAATTCACCC
>JAHKKL010000097.1 GCA_020027635.1 Gammaproteobacteria bacterium | reverse complement strand
ATCATACATAATGCGCCGTTCGACGTCGGGTTCATTAACCACGAATTTGCTTTGCTCGGTAAACCCATTGAACCGCTCTCGGAACACTGTGTCATCGTAGACACCCTGGCAATCGCGCGCCGGTTGCATCCCGGGCAGAGGAACAACCTTGATGCCTTGTGCAAGCGCTACCAGATAGACAATTCACAGCGCGAACTGCATGGCGCACTCCTGGATGCCGAAATACTTGCCGACGTCTATCTGGCAATGACCGGTGGGCAGGCCACGCTGTCTTTGGACAGCCGCGGTGATGTGCACGGAGAAAAGACGCAGCCCATCCGGCGGCTCCCGCCGGACCGGCCTCCCTTGCGGGTTATCCACGCCAATGCCGAGGAACTTGAGGCGCACAGGACGCGCTTGGATGCAATTGAGCGGGCGCATAATGGCGCCTGTGTCTGGCGCCGGCTGGAGGACTAGCCGGGAGAAGTCTGCCGATAATCCATTCAGCCTGCGGTGAACAGCTGGAACGTCGCGGAATTGATCCACAGGTGAGTCAGGGTGCTCGCGGCGTAGCCGAGCAGGATGACCGGTGTCCACCTGAGATGCCCGAAGAAGTGCAGGTTCACAGGTGAATAAACGGTGATGACGCTGGCGGGCATTAACGGTACCGAACCGTTGCAAGCCGCTTTTGGCACGTAATGCTGTTCTCTCCCCTGGCGCAAAGCCGCTCGAGCCGGCGTCATCAGGGCCTGGGAAGCTTCTTATGACAGCGGTTTAATCATAAGCACGGGAAGCCAGGTATGAAACC
Organism: Gammaproteobacteria bacterium; assembly: GCA_020027635.1. Taxonomy (GTDB): domain Bacteria; phylum Pseudomonadota; class Gammaproteobacteria; order UBA9214; family UBA9214; genus CAVQCA01. The sequence goes on along the minus strand of JAHKKL010000097.1, from coordinate 5,718 downwards.
GCTCTTCTTTTTTGCGCCGGTTGTAGGGAAAGGGTCTTTCCCGCTCCAGATTTCATTTACGCCAGTCAGTGGATCATCTTTTTTCGTTAATGGATCTGCGGCCTATTGATCATGGAAAAAGCAGCTTCACAGAATGCATTCTCAGAAATTCATCAGAAAAACTTATTGCCATCGGATAGAAAGGTCTCAGGTGATCGATCAGTCGCCATGCCCTGTCGATATTCTGGACAGGATGGCCATCAGGTCATCAAGATCATGGATGTTCTTGCGTCTATCAGCCAACCTTCTGCGGTCACACATTACCAGGATCCCCAGGCTGTCCATGAGGGGGAATTCATGGGGTAGATCCCAGCGGCGATTCCCCTTTTGTCTTGCGATAATTTTCACCATTTCGGCCAACAGCTGTTCCAGAATGTGTCAGCGAGAGTATCCCGTTAATGAACCCAGGATGCATAGCCGGTGCATCGGGTCCGTGAATGCCGTGAGCCGTTAATGGAACACCTTCCCGGAAGGCATGATTGCCAAGGGTAATCCAACGGGTCTTTCCTGATTAAATCCGGGTTTCCGCCTTCTCCGACCGACAGCATCATCCAGGTATTGGACTCTGATTGACTCGCCAGTTGTTTCAAAGATAGTTGACTTGCGGTGTGCAGACAATTGGGGGAATTACCTATGTGCTCGCCAATCTCGCTAATACCGGTTCTCCACGGCTGATGGACCGACGGGTATTTCCTCGCAAGGATTCTGTGGAATGACGGGATTCGATGTGCAGAAACAGGCACTATCCAAGTGCTGACGAGCGCCGCGGTCAGATACATCGAACCGCTGGGCGGCATGTCGGATTTTGTTTGCCGGGGATCATTGCAAGCCGCCGGTCCGGTGACTATTTTTATTATAGTAGGTGAGCCATCTCGAGAAGGAGGTTGTGTCATGGGGACCAGATGGGCGGAGGTTACTCTGCATATAGATGAAAATACGACGCATGATGAACGCGAGATTTTCCGTGACCGGTTACTTGGCAGGGAGGGAGTTATTACTGCGTCATGTCATGATGAAAGACCGCATTTGATGCTGATTGAATATGACCCGGATATCATCAATTCCATGGAGTTTGTTGCAGAAGCCAGCAGCAGGGGCTTACACGCCGAGCTGATTGGTCTCTAGCTTATGTCAATCACCGGCGCGCGACGGCGTAGAGTCTCCTGCCGATGCATCAACCACCCGGCGAGCAAGATGCAGAGGGTGACGGTGGCCACGATCAGTGTGGCCAAAGCGTTGATCTGCGGACTGACCCCGAGACGTACGCTGGAATAGACCACCATCGGCAGGGTGGTGGCGCCGGGGCCAGCCACGAAGCTGGCGATGACCAGGTCATCCAGGGACAGAGTAAAGGCCAGCAGCCAGCCGGCCAGCAGCGACGGGGCGATGATGGGTAGGGTGATCAGCAGGAAAACCTTCCATGGCCGCGCGCCCAAGTCCATCGCGGCCTCCTCCAGCGAGATGTCAAATTGCGACAGGCGGGACTGGACCACGACGGTGACGAAGGCCGCGCTGAAGGTGATATGGGCAAGTGTGATGGTGGTTATGCCGCGCCCGGCCGGCCAGCCGATCAGATGTTCCATGGTTACGAACAACAGCAGTGAGGCGAGACCCAGAATGACATCGGGCATCACGAGCGGCGCGCTGACCATGGTGGAGAAGAGGGTGCGTCCGCGGAACTTCCCAAAGCGCACGAGAGTGATCGCGGCGAGGGTTCCAAGTATGACCGAGAGGGTCGCATTCATGGTGGCGATGCGCAGGCTGAGCCAGGCGGCGGAGAGTATCTGGTCGTTGTGCAGCAGTTCGCCATACCATCGGGTGGAGAAACCTCCCCACACCGTTACCAGACGCGAGACGTTGAAGGAGTACACGATCAGGGAGATGATCGGTACGTAGAGAAACGCATAGCCGAACGCCAGCAGGGTGAACAGCAGGAAGGGTCGGCGGCGTTTCACAGCGGCGGTTTACCCTCGCTCTTTTCCTGGGCGCGCTGGAACAGGGCCAGCGGTACCACCAACAACACCAGCATCACCACCGCCACGGCGGATGCGGCGGGCCAGTCACGGTTGGAAAAGAACTCGGTCCACAACACCTTGCCGATCATGAGCGAATCCGGGCCGCCGAGCAGATCCGGGATCACGAATTCACCCACCGCCGGAATGAACACCAGCATGCAACCGGCAATGATACCCGGAAGGGACAGCGGCAACGTTACTCTCAGAAAGGCCTTCCACGGCCGGCAGCCGAGATCGGCCGCGGCCTCCAGCAGTGTCAGGTCCATGCGTGATAGGGTGGCGTACAGGGGCAACACCATGAACGGCAGATACGAGTAAACGATACCCAGGTACACAGCAAAGTCGGTGTGCAGCAGGGCCAGTGGATGATCGATGACGCCCAGGGCGAGCAGCAGATTGTTGAGCAGGCCGTTGCTCTTGAGAATGCCGATCCAGGCATACACGCGGATCAGGAAACTGGTCCAGAAGGGCAGGATGACCAGCATCAGCAGGAGGTTGCGCAGCGAGTCGCGGGTGCGCGCGATGGCATAGGCCATGGGGTAGCCGAGCAGCAGACATACGAGGGTCGAGATGCCGGCGATCTTGAGCGACTTCAGGTAGGCGATGAAATAAAGCGGGTCTTCCCACAGGCGTCGGTAATTGTCCAGATGTAGCTGGATCTGCACCGTACTGTCTTCAAGGTATTGCCACAGGGGTGAATAGGGAGGCCGGCCGAGCAGGACTTCCGCAAGGCTGATCTTGAGCACAATCACGAACGGCAGCATAAAGAATACGAGCAGCCACAGGTAAGGCAGCGCGATGACCAGGCGCCGCCCGTGGTGTCCGGTGAGGAGATCGCCCAGCCATTCGCCTGCATTGCGGGCGGAGCCGTTGATGGTTGCCCGGGTGGTCATGACGGGAACACCACGCCGCTGTCCGGCAGCCAGGAAAGATATACCTCCTGGTCCCAGGTGAGCGGGTTTTCCGTGAGCCGCGCGAGGTTGGTGAGCTGCACCCGCATCTGCTGACCGGTTGGCAGCCGTACCAGGTAGATGGAAACATCACCCAGATAGGCAAAGTCGGTGATCACGCCCTTGACGGTGTTGTATACGATGGCGGGCGCCTGCTCCGAGGCCACCAGTTTTTCGGGGCGCACGGCTACCGTGACCGGTGTACCTTCCGGCAGGGGTTGCTTGTGCACCATGACCAGGTCGCAGCCGAGGCTCTCGGAACGGATCTGTAGACGTTCGCCTTCCTGTGCCACCACGCGCCCCTCTATGCTGTTCACCGCGCCGATGAATTCCGCCACATGACGGCTGGCCGGGTACTCATAGACGCTGGCCGGCGTGCCTACCTGCTCGATACGGCCGGCCTCCATGACCGCTATGCGGGTGGAAACGGTCATCGCTTCCTCCTGATCATGGGTCACCATGATGAAGGTGGTGCCCACGCGCTCCTGGATGTTGACCAGTTCGAACTGCGTATGTTCGCGCAGTTTCTTGTCCAGTGCCGCCAGGGGTTCGTCGAGAAGCAGGAGTTTGGGTTGCCTCGCCAGGGAGCGGATGAGCGCGACCCGCTGGCGCTGCCCGCCGGAGAGCTGCTCCGGCTTGCGCCGCGCGAAAGGCATCATGCGCACCAGTTCCAGCAGGCCGTCCACGCGCTCGCGGATCTCGCCCTTGCCGTGTTTCTGCTGCTTCAGTCCGAACGCGACGTTCTGCTCCACGGTCATGTGCGGAAACAGCGCATAGGACTGGAACATCATGTTGACCGGGCGCGCATAGGGTGGCACGCGGGTCATGTCCGTGCCGTCGATGAGGATGCGTCCCGAGGTGGGCTGCTCCAGTCCCGCCAGCATGCGCAGCAGGGTGCTCTTGCCACAGCCGGAGCCGCCGAGTAGACAGAAGAATTCGCCCTGGTAGATATCCAGTGTTACGCCGTCGACGGCGTAGGTGGTGTCGAATACCTTGGTGACGTTATCGATGTGTACGAAGGGTTTTGCCGCGGGATCGCGCCAGGGTTCCTGGGGTGCTTTTGCGGACTTGGGTTGGGCCATCCTCAGTGTCTTCGCGTACTCCGGAGATAACACATATCCCCGACCCGAGGACGGGACAGGGATATGCCTGTTGTTACGCCAGCGTCGGGTTTATTACTGACCGCTCTTGATGCGGGTCCAGGCGCGTACCTTCAGCCGTTGTATCTTGTCTGGCAGCGTCCCGATGGTTACCAGTCGCTTTTTGACTTCCTCGGCAGGGTAGACGCCCGGATCATTGCGCACCGCCTCGTCGATCAGACCGGTTGCCGCCCGGTTGGCATTGGCATAGGCCACCTCGTTGCTGATCGCGGCAATCACATCGGGCCGCAGGAAGTAGTTGATAAAGACATAGGCATTGTCCGGGTGAGGTGCGTCCGCGGGAATGGCCATGACATCGATCCACAGGATGGCGCCCTGCGTCGGCACTGTGTAGGCGACGTGGATATTGTTGCCAGCCTCATCAGCGCGGTCTCGTGCCTGCAGCACGTCGCCCGAGTATCCATGGGCCACGCAGAGGTCGCCATTGGCCAGGTCGTTGATATATTGGGAAGAGTGAAAGTATTTGATATAGGGCCGCACCTTCTGGAACAGCTCCACGGCCGCTTCGAAGTCCTTGGGATCGGTGGTGTTCGGGTCCTTACCCAGATACATCAGGGCCGCGCTCATACCCTCCATTTCATCGTCCATCACGCTGATGCCGCAGCTGGCGAGTTTTGAGGCAATGGCCGGATCGAAGATCAGCGCCCAAGTGTCGGTCGGCACCTTATCGCCGAGCAGAGCCTTGACCTTGTCGACGTTGTAGCCGATGCCGCTGGTGCCCCACATGTAAGGAACCACGTACAGGTTGCCCGGGTCCGGCGTCTGCAGCGGCTTGAGGATGGCCGGGTCGAGGTTCCCGTAGTTCCCAAGCTTTGACTTGTCCAGTTTCTGGTACAGACCAGCCTTGATCTGACGTTCCGCGAAGGGCTGCGCGGTGGGGAAGACCACGTCATAGCCGCTGCCGCCGGCGAGCAGCTTGGCCTCCATGACTTCGTTGGAGTCATAGACGTCATAGGTTACCTTGATGCCGGTAGCGGCTTGAAAATTTTCCAGGGTATCCGGCGCAATGTAATCTGACCAGTTGTAGACATGTAATATTTTATCATCGGCCTGGGCGGAAGTTATGGCGGCGTACAGGATGGCGGCAAGCAGAACTGCAATCGGTGTGGGCATCAAAGTTTCCTTGGCTGCAAACGTGGGCGAGGAGGCATCTAATTCCGCATCATGATGTGATTCGCTTAGAAGTCGCCGATATTGGGCACGGCTTTTCAGACTGTCAACCTTCCACAACAAATAAACAAAGGAAAGGGTTTGTCCGGTGTGCTTTATTCTGCGGCACCTGTCAGAGTCCCAGTGAACGGAATGACCCGGTTAAACCCAGTCGCAAACCTGATCAGATGTAATCTCAAAGGGTGAGATCGTGACGTGGACGGGTTACCCAGAAGACAGTATGTGTTTTTGCTGGGACATTCCTGATTGTTTAGTGGCACATCGCAGATCCGGTGTCATTCATATGACAATCATGAGGATACGGATTATCCCTCCGCCAGCAGTCTGATTTCGGCCGTCATCTCAGCCAATAACTGGCAGGATAATTGGTATTACAGGGATACT
>JAHKKL010000096.1 GCA_020027635.1 Gammaproteobacteria bacterium | reverse complement strand
TCCGTCAGCCGCTTGCGCCACCGCTCTTCGCCCGGGACCGGTGGATGATGCAGCAGCACCACGCGGAACAAACCCTGCCGTCGGGTCTGCTCCAGCAGCGCTTCCAGACGCTCCAGCTGGTTGCCGCCGAGGCGGCCCGTCGCAAGCAGCGGCGCGGAAGGTCGCGCGCTGGATAGGCCGATGAAGGCCACGGGGCCGCGCACGCGCAGGCTGGGGAAAACGGTCTCGGCCGAATCCGCCCTCCCGCCGCGGCGGGCGTCATCCGACACCAGGTAGGGTTCCCACTGGGACAGCCCCTGCGCCCAGGAGACCGGCACATAGGCGTCATGATTACCTGGCACGACCGTCACGTCGCGCGGGCTGCCGAGCGTATCCAGCCAGGCGCGCGCCTGGCGGAACTCATCCGGTAGCGCGATCTGCGTCAGGTCACCGGTGATCACCAGGTGCCCGGGACGAATCCCGAGCAGGTCCCGCCGCAGGGCATCCAGCACCTCGCGGCGGTGTTCCGCACGACGGCGACGGCGCCAGGAGAGGTATCCCAGCAGGCGTTTGTTGGCCAGATCCCGCCACCGCGCACCGTCCAGCGACGACAGGTGGGGATCGGAGAGCTGAGCAAATGTCAGCGCATTTTCCATAGTTCGTTCGTTTGCTCGTTTGCTTGCCGTTGACCAGGCGGTAAACTCATGGCCAGATCAATCACACCATGAACGGCACTGACCACACCACCCGACCGCCCGCTCCCGACCCCGGAGAACTCTCTGGCAAGGGTGGATGGCCAATCGGGCTGATCAGCAACCCCAACAGCGGGCGCAACCGCAAACAACTGCGGGCCATTGAACGCATTGTCGCAAATCACCCCCAGGTTCACCATTGCCAGACCTCCGGTCCGGCCGATATACCCGCAGCCCTGTCCACGCTGGCGAACCGCTCCGTGGCGGTACTAGCCATCAACGGTGGCGACGGCACCGTGGCCCGGGTCCTCACCCACCTGCTGGAGGATGCGCCGTTCGAGCGCCTGCCGCTGATCGCCCTGCTGCCCGGCGGCACCACCAATATGAATGCCGGTGACGTCGGCCTGCGTGGCAACCTCGTCAGGGCGGTGCGGCGCCTCTGTCGCTGGGCGGATGACGACCGGAACGACGGCCGCCTGCTGCGGCGCGCGATCCTGCGGGTTGACCCGGGTGCCGGGCAGTCCGTGGCGTACGGCATGTTTTTCGGCACCGGCGCGATCATCCACGGCATCGAATACTGCCGGGCCAGCATACACACCAAAGGCCTCGCCAATGAAATCGGCCCAGGCCTGGCCATGGCCAGGACGATGTGGGGCATCCTGCGGCGCGACCCCCGTTTCACCCGGTCGGTCGCCGTCTCCGCGGCATTCGACAATTCGCCGCCGGCGCCCGCGGAAGACATCCTCATCCTGCTGGTGAGCAGTCTGGAACGGCTGATCCTGGGCATGCGGCCCTACTGGGGAAAAGAGAACGGACCCCTGCACGTCAGCATGATCCGCGCGGGCGCGGACCACCTGCTGCGCACCCTGCCGGCGCTGCTGCGCGGCAAGCCGGACCGCCATGCCGGCATCTCCGCGGGCTATCAAAGCCGCAACGTCGAGCGTATCAGCCTGACCCTGGACGGACCCTACACGCTCGACGGCGAGATGTACCAGGCCAGCCGCGCGGCGGGGCCGGTGATCATCACCGATGGAGGCACCATCACCTTTATCCGCCCGTAAGCTGAATGGCCACGGAATCCACGGAACCCACTGAAAAATCATTTATGAAATCAATTCTTCCACCGCACGTCGGTGCGCACAGCTCAACCTGCGTTTATCAATCGTCCTATCCACTTTTTACTCTTCACATTTCACTTTCTGTGGGTTCCGTGGATTCCGTGGCCATTCAATCACTGCTATTGAAGCAACATGCCGTGTCATGAGATGCGAAATCCTCGCTAGTTCCGTTCTGCAGCCCTCGCCGCCGGATTCGCCGGCATTGAGCGCTCTGGTAGACGCACTGCTCAGGCGCCATGGCCATGCGGTCAACGCCATCCTGTTTTACGGCTCCTGTCTGCGCAGCGGCGATCTCTTCGACGGCCTGGTTGACCTGTACCTGATCGTCGACGACTACACGGCCTTCTATGCGCGCAAGACCCGGGCGCTGGCCAACTGGCTGCTGCCGCCCACTGTGTTTTATGCCGAGATCGGCGTGGCGGATCGGATAGTGCGCGCCAAGTACGCCGTGCTCTCGAGCGCTGATCTACGCAACGGCACCTCGCGACGCTGGTTCCATTCCTATTTGTGGGGCCGCTTCACTCAACCCACCGCCCTGGCCTGGTGCCGCGATGAGGCCGCCCGCCGGCAGATCGAGGCGAGCCTGGAGAGCGCCCGGCGCACCTTCCTGGAACAGGTGCTGCCCCGGCTGCCCGCCGCCGGTCGGGTGCGTGATCTCTGGCAGCAGGGCCTGCAGCTGAGCTATGGCGCGGAACTGCGGGCGGAATCCGCGGGTCGCCCCGCCGAACTAACGGCGGCGGCGCTGGATTATTATGCCGCGGCTACCCGTGAAGCCGCCGCGTCGTTGCGTTACCCGCTGGCCATCGACGGTAGCGGCGCCGATTCCCGTTATCGCGCCGAGATATCCGCTCTCAGCCGCGGGCTGAGCCGGGCCGCTTGGGCGCTGCGAACCGCGCAGGGCAAGCTGCTCTCGGTAGCGCGCCTGCTGAAGGCGCTGCTTACCTTCGAAGGCGGCCTCGATTACATCGCCTGGAAACTGGAACGCCATTCCGGGCAGCGGATAGAAATCCCCCCGCGCGTGCGTCGCTATCCGTTGATCTTTGTCTGGGGACTTTTCTGGCGTCTCTACCGGCGGGGCGTATTCCGATGACGATGCTGTTCAACGGGTTTGCGGTGAGAAATTTTTACAGAAATAGCATATCCTGTAGCCCCGATCCGGCACACGGCAAAACAGTTCCAGTCAATTTCCGCCACGGTGTAGCAGGAAGTCTTGCCGGTGAGGCAGGCAAGCGCGGGAAGGCGATCCACGCCACCACCGGCCAGAATCTCCGAAACCTTTAGACATGCCATAGAAAATGCCGAAGATACGCAAAAAGAACCGCGAGATTCTCGTTTCACTGCTGTTTTTCCTGTCCCGCAAGCAGAAACTCGCCCTCGATCACTGGCTGCGGGGGCGCAAGGAATACAAGGAAGTCAAGGCAGCGGACTACGTCATCGTCTCACCACCCAAATGCGGGCGTACCTGGATGCGCATGATGCTGTCCCGTTTTTTCCAGATTCGCTATGGGCTCCCCGAGGGTGAACTGCTTGGCTACGACAATTACCACAAAATGAATTCGGCCATACCCCGGATACGTTTTACGCACGACCGGTACATCAAGGACTACACGAGAAACCGCGACTCCAAGCGTGACTTCTACCAGAAGAACGTGATCCTGCTGGTGCGGGATCCGCGCGATGTGGCGGTCTCGAACTATTTCCAGTGGATCAACACGGTCAACCCCTACAAAAAAGCACTGCTGGATCTCCCCGAGCGTCCGGCCGAAGTACCGATCTTTGAATACGCCATGATGCCCCGGTTCGGGATACCCCGAACCGTTAACTTTCTCAATGCCTGGGCACCAGAACTGGAAAAAACCCGATCGTATCTGCTTATCCGCTATGAGGATATGCGCGCTGAACCCGGACGGATACTCGGAAATGCGCTGGCCTTCATGCAAATTCAGGCTTCCCCCGAAGAACTCGACCAGGTCGTGGATCGGACCTCCTTCGAGAACATGAAGAAACTGGAGCAGAGTCAGACCATCGAGTCGGGCAGCCGGCGCCTGATGATCAAGGACCAGAACAACCCGGATGCCTTCAAGGTGCGGCGCGGCAAGGTCGGCGGCTATCGGGATTACTTCGGCGAACGGGAACTGGAGGACATCGACCGGCTCATCGCGACGCTGCCCCCGATGTATGGATACGCACCCCATGCCGAGCGCACGGGCTAGCGCGCCCGCGGAATCGCGGGCGCCGGCCCGCGTGGGTTGCCATCAGTGGCGATGAATTTTCTTCATTCAATCTCAATCTGGCGCCACAAGCGGCGCTGGGCGCGCAGAAACATCTATCAACTGCGTAACGCCGACGCGCTCGTGGTGTCCCACACCAAGAGCGGGCGCACCTGGTTGCGCGTCATGATGTCTCATCTCTACCATCTGGAATACGGAACACCCGCCAACGAGATCATCGCGTTCGACAACCTGCACTCCCTGAACAAGGCGATCCCGCGCATCTACTTCAACCGTGACACCCGCGTACCGACCTTCGCGCGCGATAACGGCTACGTCCAGGTCGCAAAGGACAAGAAGGTAGTGTTCCTGGTGAGGGACCCGCGCGATGTGGCGGTGTCGTTCCATTTTCACGTCGTGAACCGCGCCTCCGACCGGGAATTGCTCCGCAAGGGCATACCACGGCACGCCAGATCGCTGGCATTGTATGATTTCGTGATCAATGACGAACTGGGCATTCCCCGCGTCATCAGCCACTACAACCGCTGGCATGACGAAAAGGCGGCGATGCCGCATACCCTGGTCGTGAAATATGAACAGCTGCGCGCCGAACCCCTCATCACCCTGGGGGAGGTCATGCGTTTCCTTGACCGGGATTTCACTGGGGAACAACTGCTCAAGGCGGTGGAATTTGCCGCCTTCGACAGCCTTTCCCGCAAGGAGAAGAACGGGTTTTTCCAGTCCGGGCGCATGCGTCCCACCGATCCGCGGGACAGCGGGACCTTCAAGGTGCGGCGCGGCAAGGTCGGCGGTTACCGCGATTATTTCACGGAGGAGGAAAATGAAACCATTGACGCACTGGTGAGAAACGGTCTCAATCCGGCTTACGGATATTCCTGAACATCACGCGCGGAGACCGTGACTGATCGCGCAGGCACGTTGTTCCCGGTCACGGGGTTCAAGTTGACGGCAAAATAAGCGGCGGCCTATAGTACCAGCCTTCGTTTACCTCCCCTGAATCTTCCGGATGCGGTTACTCCTTACGCTGTTGAGAGCTTATCCCTGGCGGACGGCTCTGGCCATGATCGCCATCCTGTTCGCGGGTATCGCCGATGGCGCCGGCGTAACCGCGTTGCTGCCCCTGCTCAAGCTCGCCACCGCCGGTCAGGCCGACATTCTGCCGGAGATCCCCGGCAGCGGCGCCAAGGAAGGCAGTCATATGGAAAAAATGGTTATCGATGCCCTGTCCCTCGTGGGACTGGAGCCAACCATCGGCGTACTGCTGGTCACCGTCGTCGGCTTCATCACGATCAGAAGCATCCTGCTGCTGGTCGCCAACCGGCACGTCGGCTATTCCGCGGCGCATATCGCCACCGAATTGCGTTTGTCCCTGTTGCGGGCCGTACTCGCCACCCAGTGGCAATACTTTCTGAACAAACCGATTGGAAAACTCGCCAACTCCATGGCCACCGAGGCGAACCGTTCCGCACAGGCGTATGTGTTCGGCGTGACCATGCTCGCTATGGTGGTGCAATCCATGGTCTACATGGCGATTTCACTGGCGGTTTCCTGGAAAGCCACCTTCGCCTGCCTGGGTATCGCGCTGGTCATCATGGCCGTTTCCCACACCCTGGTCAGGATGTCCAAGCAGGCCGGAAAGCGCCAGACCGAGGTCATCAAATCATTGATCTCCCGCCTCACGGATACGCTGCAATCGGTGAAGTCGCTCAAGGCGATGGCGCGGGAGGACCTGGCGGATACGGTGCTCAGCGCGGAGACCGCCAAGCTGAACGAGGCATTGCGAAACGATGTCTTCAGCAAGGAGATGCTCGATGCCGTACAGACGCCCCTGACCGCCATGGTCATCGCCGTCGGCATCTATATTGCGCTGGACAAATGGGGCATGCCGTTCGCCTCGGTGCTGGTCCTGGTGATCCTGCTGGGCCGCGTGCTCGGACAATTGGGCAAGGTCCAGAAGCAGTACCAGAAGCTGGTCACCATGGAGAGTGCCTTCTGGTCGTTGCGGAAATCCATCAAGCAGGCCGAGAAGGCCAGGGAGATCTCGGAAGGAACCGAGCAGCCGAGGCTGGAATCCGCAATCCGGCTGGACCGGGTATCCTTCGCCTACGGCGACAAGAAGGTATTGCAGGAGGTGTCGCTGAGCATTCCGACCCGGTCGCTGACGACGATTATCGGCTCCTCCGGCGCCGGCAAGACCACGCTGGTGGATCTGATCATCGGGCTCTACAAGCCCGATACCGGTGCGGTCTATCTGGACGAGATCCCGTTGACGCGGATCGATCTCAAGCAATGGCGGCGGCGGCTGGGCTATGTCCCCCAGGAACAGGTGCTGCTGCATGACAGCATCCTGACCAATGTCACGCTCGGCGACCCTGAGCTGACGGAATTGGATGCGGAGTATGCCCTGAAGGCGGCTAACGCCTGGGAATTCGTGAGCGAACTCCCTGAGGGCATGCACAGCAGCGTGGGGGAACGCGGCAGCAAACT
>JAHKKL010000422.1 GCA_020027635.1 Gammaproteobacteria bacterium | reverse complement strand
GATTGATCCGTCACCCCGGTCGAACTTCGGCACCAGCGGGAGCCATGACCGGTTTCCGGTTGCTTCATTCACTGCCTTAAGAGACCCCGACTCCGTCGATGTAAAGCCAGCCTGCAGTGACCATGCCCGGGGTGCGAGAGCGACACCGGAATAAATTGATCAGGCTTTGCCACAAATATCATAGGGTATTGCCATGGCAGAAGCAGCGAAAATCCTGACTATCGAAGACGAACCGCCGATTCGCCGGGGGATCGTGGCGTATCTCACGGACAGCGGCTTCACCATGCTGGAGGCCAATGACGGCCCCTCCGGCATCGAGACCTTCCGGCGTGAACACCCGGACGTGGTCCTGTGCGATCTGCGCCTGCCGGGCATGGACGGACTGGAAGTCCTGTCCACTATCACCGCCGAATCTCCGGAAACCCCGGTTATCGTGGTATCCGGTGTCAGTCTGCTGAATTACGCCGTACAGGCGCTCAAACGCGGCGCCTGGGATTACATCACCAAGCCCATCCACGACATGGCGGTGCTGGAAAGCGCCGTACGCCGCGTACTGGATCACGCCGAACTGCTGCGCCAGAACCGGCAATATCGCGAGAATCTGGAAACGCTGAACCAGGAACTGACGCGTACCCTGCAGCAACTCCAGGAGGACGAGGAAGCGGGGCGCAGGATCCAGCTGCAGATGCTCCCGGAAGACAACAAATGTTTCGGCGTCTATACCTTCAGGCGGCGTCTCTATCCTTCCATGTATCTCAGCGGCGACTTCGTCGACTACTTCCCCATCGACGATCATCATATCGGTTTCTATATGGCGGATGTCTCCGGCCACGGGGCGGCATCGGCGTTCGTGACCGTGATGATCAACACCCTCATGACCCAGTACCGCGAGGCCTTGTGGCAGGCGGGCGACAAAACCATACTCCAGCCGCAGGAAATCCTGAAGCGCCTCAATCGCGACGTCTACCGCCAGAGCCTCGACAAGCACCTTACCATGTTCTACGGCGTGATCGACCAGACGGAAAACACCCTGGTCTGCAGCAACGCGGGGCAGTTTCCCTACCCGCTGCTGAACGACGGACGCGAGGTGCGCACACTCGAGTATCCGGGGCAACCCATCGGGATGTTCTACGACGCGGAATTCACGCTCTGCCAGCTCGACCTGCCGGCGGCATTCGACCTGATGATGGTCTCCGACGGGATACTGGAATTGATGCCCGTCGAGGCGCTGCAGAAGCGCTACGGCGAACTGCTCTCCCACTCAATGGAGGGCACGGGCCTCGACCTCAAGGAAATGACCGCGGGTCTGGAGGTACTGGCCGACAAGCACCTGCCGGACGACATCGCCATCATGGTGATCACCAGGCATTGAGCGATGGAAAAAGGCAGGATCCTGCACGCCAGTCATGACGGAATTCATGTGCTGCGCTTCGTCGGTGATATCCGCTACACCCTGGGCCATTCCCTGGACCGCTTTCTGGAGGGATTGTTCGCCGGACCGCCGCCCGCCGGTTTCGTCATCGACCTGACCGCAACCGATTCCATCGACAGCACCAATCTCGGGCTCCTGGTTCGCATCGCCAGGGAGATGGACAATCACAGCGCTCCGCGGGTGACCATCGTTTCGGACCGCCCGGATATCAACGCGTTGCTGGCCAGCATGGCCCTCGGCAAGGTCTTCGACATCGTATCCCGGGCATCCGTGCCTGCCGGCGGGGAACAGGAGCTGCCTCGCAAAGATACCGACAAGGAATCCCTGTCGCGCACCCTGCTCAAGGCGCACCGTGCCCTGATGGAACTCAGCGAACGCAACGAGGAGACCTTCCACGACCTGGTTGCCAAACTGGAACAGACGGCGCCCAGATCGTGAGGCGAGCGCCGCGATCGGCTCATTCGCTCCCGCCCGTCACAACCACCGCCCCGAACCAGCGATTACCCAGTCCCTCGAACAGACCGGCCCCCTCATACGGATCCCAAGACCGGACCGCTGTCCGATGGGCTTCGCCGCGCTCAGCGCGAGCCTACAGACTTCTCACCTTTCACTTCTTACTTCTTACTTCTTACTTCTCACTTTTCCATGTGTTTCCGTGGCCAATAGTATGTTTTGTCGTCAGGCCGTGCGGAAGCGGGTCAGTTTCACGAGCACGATGGCCGCCATCGGCAGCAGGAAGGTCAGCGCCGTCACCGTGATGAGCAGGACGCCCAGCTCGCTGTAATCAGCGGGCACGCTGACCGCGCCCGTGGCATGCTCCCTGACCTCGCGCGTCACGGGTGGCCTTGAGGTGAGCGGGCGCTGAATTGGCGATCCAGGCGAGCATCGGGATCATGGCGATCTGGCCGAGCGGCGACTCGAGCGCCGTGTCCACCAGGGCGATGAAGCGTGCGTCCACCATGCCGGCGGTGTGGGCGGCCGTCCACACGTGCAAATCGTAGTACATACCGATGACCGGCAGGCTGAGCAGCGTGCCGGCGACGGTCAGGAATCCGACCACGTAGGCGATCGACTTCTCCGCCATGAAGCGGCGGAAGATGAACATGCCCGCCAGCGTCAGGGCGCTGCCGATCAGCGACAGCACCGACAGGAAGCGCTGGTCGAAGCCGAGCGTATCGATCATCCACCAGGTGGATCCGGCGCCGGGCGTCGGCACGGCGCGGAACACGAAGATGACGATGGCGGTGCCGACCAGCACGTAGCGGGCCTGCGGTTCCAGCGCCTTCACCAGGCGGTTCATGAGAAACAGGATGATCGAGAGGGACCCCGCGAAAATGATCTCCTGGTTCCAGGGGACATCCGAGAGTCCCATCGCTATCGTGAACGCGACGAACACCAGACTGCCGCCCAGGATCCACCAGTTCGGGGCCGGCGCCTCGCCGTGCACCGAGAGCAGGTCATGGGCCTCAACCCGGCTGAAGCCCTTGCGCCGCAGGCGCCGCAGGTCGCGGAGGCGCAGCACGCCCGCCAGCCCCACGCCCAGCACCGAGATGACCGGGATGACGAACGCCAGGGTGTAGATGCTCTGGTAGATGTGCACCTTCGCAGCCTCGGGCAGGGTCTCGACGCCCTCGAACATGAACAGGTTGACCGCGGCCACGGCGACGCTGCCGCTGATGATCGCCACGCGCCCGAGGGTTTGCATGGTGGTGTGCATCAGTTTGAGGGTCTCGCGGGGATACGCCCTGCCCTCGGCATCCACGCGCGGCACGGCCTCGACCGTCATGGCATCCGCGACCACGTCCTGAACGACATAGCCGACCGGGGCCAGCAACGCACTGAGCACGAACCACGCCTCGACCGGCATGATCCCGCGCATGAGGTCGGTGTAGCCGATCAGACCGATCATGATCCCGAGACTCGCGGCGATGAGCAGGGCGCCGAGGAACACCAGTCCCGCCTTCCAGCGCCAGATGAGGTCCACCAGGTGACCCAGCGGCATCTTCAGCGACCAGGGGATGCCCGCCCAGAAGCCGAGCGCGGCGAGAAATTCCGCGGAAAGCCCCAGATAATCCTTGACGAAGAAGGTGCCGACGATGCCCGTCAGCCCGGAGATGCCCGCCGCCACGTACACCATCAGCGGCGGCAGATAGCTCAGGCGCAGCTCGCGCCCCAGCTCGAGGATGTTGCGGTCAACCCAGCGATAGACGGCGGTGAACATGCGGCTCCCTGCGCTTCATTGTGGAAACAGGCCGGCCAGGCGGGATTGGCGCTTATTTAAGCGGAATGTAGAGTGGGTTAGCGTTTGTTGCGTAACCCGCCAGACATTGCGCAGCAACACAACGCCGCTTTTGAATGAGTGTCTGACGGCACAGCCGGTGGGTTACGGCACCAACGGCGTGCCTCACCCACCCTACATCGATTCTGGAACCGCCCAAGTAAGTGCCATTCTGGCCA
>JAHKKL010000421.1 GCA_020027635.1 Gammaproteobacteria bacterium | reverse complement strand
CCGGCCCGTGCCGTTGAGGCAGGTGATTCCCAGTACATGATCGCGTACCGCTCCGGCATAGGGGCGGCGCGGACCGGACAGACCGCAGGCGACGGTACCACCGAGGGTGGCGGTGAGGGCGAAGTGCGGCGGTTCAAACGCCAGCATCTGGTTTTCCTGCGCGAGCAGCGCCTCGAGCGCCGTGAGCGGCGTGCCGGCGCGCGCCGAGACCACCAGCTCCGCGGGCGCATAATCGATAACACCGGCGTATTCGCCGACGCTGAATTCACCGGCCGATATCGCCCTGCCGTAGAACGCCTTGCTGCCGCCACCGCGGATCGAGAGCGGCGTGCCGCGACTGGAGGCATCGCGCAGGGTAGCGGTGAAGGCGTCGATCAGGTTCTGCATCTCACGGTCCGTAGGGCGTGCTCAGAAACGCTCGAGTTCCGGGTGCGGGAGATGGCCGTGGTGCACGTGCAGGGCGCCGAATTCGGCGCAGCGCTGCAGCGTCGGGATGGCCTTGCCGGGATTGAGCAGGCCGTGCGGATCGAACGCCTGCTTGACGGCATGGAACTGTGCCAGCTCATCGCCGTTGAACTGCACGCACATCTGGTTGATCTTCTCGAGCCCCACGCCGTGTTCGCCGGTGATCGTGCCGCCGACGGCCACGCACAGCTCGAGTATCCGCCCGCCCAGTTCCTCGGTGCGTTCCAGTTCCCCCGGCTGGTTGGCGTCGTAGAGTATCAGCGGGTGCAGGTTGCCGTCGCCGGCGTGGAATACGTTGCAGACCGGCAGGCCGTACGCCGCCGACAGCACCCCGATCTCCGCGAGCACCTTTGCCAGGTGGCGGCGCGGGATGGTGCCGTCCATGCAATAGTAGTCCGGCGAGAGGCGGCCCATGGCCGGAAAGGCGGCCTTGCGCCCGGCCCAGAAACGCTGACGTTCCGCCTCGTTGCGGGAGACGCGCAGATCGGAAGCGCCGGCCTGCGCGAACACCGTGCGGGTGCGTTCGATCTGGGCCGCGACCTCTTCACGGGTCCCGTCCAGTTCGCACAGCAGGATCGCCGCCGCCTCTTCGGGATACCCGGTGTGCACGAATTTTTCCACGGCGCGGATGGCCGGATTGTCGAGCAGTTCGAGACCCGCCGGAATGATGCCGGCGGCGATGACGGCGGTGACGGCGGCCGCGGCGGACTCGACGGAATCAAAAGCTGCCAGCACGACCTGCGCCGTCTCGGGTTTCGCCAGCAGCCGGACGGTAACCTCGGTGATGACGCCGAGCAGTCCCTCCGAACCGGTCAGCAGGGCCAGCAGGTCGTAGCCCGGGCTGTCGAGCGCCTCGCTGCCGATGGTGAGGGGTTCGCCCTCGATGGTCAGGATCTCGAGTTTCTGGATGTTGTGCACGGTGAGCCCGTATTTTAGGCAATGCACGCCCCCGGCATTTTCCGCCACGTTGCCGCCGATGGAGCAGGCGATCTGCGAGGAAGGGTCCGGGGCGTAGTAAAGGCCGAAGGGTTCGGCCACTTTCGAGATGGACAGGTTGGTCACGCCGGGTTCGACGCGCGCGGTGCGATTGTCGACGTCGATGTCGAGTATCCGGTTGAATCGCGCCAGACTGAGCAGCACCCCGTCGGTCAGGGGCAGCGCGCCGCCCGAGAGACCCGTGCCCGCGCCGCGCGCGACGACGGGAACGCGCAATTCGGAACACGATTGCAGCGTCGCTCGTACCTGATCCAGCGTTTCCGGGATAACCACGACCAAGGGCAGCCGACGGTAGGCGGAGAGGGCATCGCACTCGTACGGGCGCAGGTCTTCCGGGTGGAAGAGCAGGCAATGCGCGGGTAGTCGCCTGCGCAGCAGATTTATCAAGTTGTTGTCCGACATGAGCCCGAGGGTCGTTTGTGGCTGCAGGCATCAACACCACGCAGCGGTGCCCGCTTGCCGTGATCAAGTAACCATACGCCAACGCCGATAGTTGTTGAAATACTACACGAGCCCGCCATTGTACACAGGCGGATCATTTGCGCATCATGCTATGATCAAACGATGAGATGCTGCTTGCGACAGGTTGAGTATCATGTCTTCGGGCCACACACGTTTGCGGGCCTCATGGAACTCTATGAGTCGAACTACATCCGCTTGAGAAACCTCGTGCCCGAACTTGATGCCATGCCGGCGGTGACCGTCTCGCGTGTCCCGGGTGCCCTCGATCTTCACCTGCAGCTGCTCGAGCGCTGCCGGTTCACCACCACGCTGGGGCTCACCTACTGTTTCCATGATGAGGAGGGTGGGATTCCGGCACCCGACATCAGGGTCCGCATCTACCATGATGCCCAGGGTACAACCGCCTGCACCACAATTATTCACTCCCGGAAAAATGGCGCATGAACCGATTCCTGTACAAATGGTTGGGGTATTGTCTCAGGCAGGGTCATCGCTTTGCACCCAACCAGGAATCCCCGTTATTCACGGAACCCTCAAGATCGGTCGAGGATATTCTGCTTATCGCCGAACCCTGAAGGGTTCCTGCCAGTCCGGGCGCCCCGTGCCCGAAACCTGGCAAGCCACTTGATAGTTGATACCGACTGACGCATACTAATTACCTGAGTAAAATACTAGGTAATTACGCTGCGTCCGGCTATCGGACCCGACGGCAACCGGGATTAGACTTATGCGATTATCGACGAAAGGCCGCTATGCGGTTACCGCCATGCTGGATCTCGCCATTCACCATGAGGAGGGACCGGTTACGCTGGCGGATATCTCCGAGAATCAGGGGATATCGCTTTCCTATCTGGAACAGCTGTTCGCCCGGTTGCGCAGGCAAGGCCTCGTTGAGGGTCTGCGCGGCCCCGGCGGCGGCTATCGCCTGTCGCGCCGCCCGCAGGACATATCGGTGGCGGAAGTGATCACCGCCATCGGCGAGGGCATCGACGCCACCCAGTGCGAGGGCAACCGTGACTGCCAGGACGGCGAGGAGTGCCTAACCCACCAGCTATGGACAAAACTCGGCAGGGAGATCTTCGACTTTCTGAACGGTATTACACTGGCGAGTTTTATCGAGCGTGATGACGTCAATAAAGTCATACAGCGCCAGCAGGGCAGGGTGACACTGGTGGCGCCCAGGTTAGGCAAGACACTGGCATGAGCGTGAACGGTTTACATTTCAGGCAGGAAATCCCCTATGAACATTAGCATTCCGATCTACATGGACTACTCGGCGACCACGCCGGTGGATGAACGCGTCGCCGAGAAGATGTGTGCCTACCTGACACGCCAGGGTCAGTTCGGCAACCCCGCCTCGCGTTCCCATGAATTCGGCTGGAAGGCCGAAGCGGCGGTCGATGAGGCGCGTACGCACGTTGCGAACCTGATCAATGCCGATCCCCGGGAGATCGTCTGGACATCGGGCGCCACCGAATCCGACAACCTGGCCATCAAGGGCGCCGCGCACTTCTACCGGAAACAGGGTGGCCACATCATCACCCTCAAGACCGAGCACAAGGCGGTGCTGGATTCCTGCCGGCAGCTTGAACGGGAAGGCTATGAAGTGACCTACATGGACCCGGACGCGAGCGGCTTGCTGGATCCGGCGAAGCTCGAGGCCAGCCTGCGCAGCGACACGGTGCTGGTATCGGTCATGCACGTCAACAACGAGATCGGCGTCATCCAGGATATCGCCGCGATCGGCGAATTGTGCCGCGACCGCAGGATCATCTTTCACGTGGAT
>JAHKKL010000420.1 GCA_020027635.1 Gammaproteobacteria bacterium | reverse complement strand
GGAGAGCTACCGACTGGCCCAGCGTCCGGGCAGCTACGTCGTGCTCAAGTACCGGCGCCCGGTGATCAAGATCAAAGAAACCCAGGCCATCGCCTGTGCAAGCGCGCCCGCCGGTGTCATCGAGGGCAGCCGTGCCGACGTGAGTTTCGTCGCTGGCCTGTTGATCGACAAATTCGCGTATCACTTGCCGCTGTATCGTCAGCACCAGCGCTTGAGTGATGCCGGCATCACGGTCAGCCGTCCCTGGCTCACCCAGATCGCGCAACAGGGTACGGCACTGCTGGAGCCGATCTACGAGGCACAGTTCGATTCGATCCGTGCCTCGCGCATCAAGGCCATGGACGAGACCCCGATCAAGGCCGGACGCGGCGAACCGGGCAAGCTCAAAGCCGCGTACTTCTGGCCTGTCTATGGTGAGTTGGACGAAGTGTGTTTCCCCTTCTTCGAAAGCCGACGGGCCGAGCACGTCGAACAGGCGCTCGGCCTGACCCACGCCGAAGGTGCGGTGCTCCTGTCCGATGGCTACGCGGCCTACACTCATTATGTGAACAAGACCGGGCTGACCCACGCTCAATGCTGGGCGCATGCACGGCGCGAGTTCTTCGAAGCCCAGGCGGTCGAGCCGCACGCGGCGGCGCGCGCACTGGATTTCATGCGGCGCGCGCACTGGATTTCATCGGCGGCCTCTACGCGGTGGAAGCGTGCATCCGCGATCAGAAATTAACGGCCGCCAAAAAGCTCGACTATCGCTTGACGCATGCCAAAC
Organism: Gammaproteobacteria bacterium; assembly: GCA_020027635.1. GTDB lineage: Bacteria > Pseudomonadota > Gammaproteobacteria > UBA9214 > UBA9214 > CAVQCA01. Next base: position 2,356 of record JAHKKL010000420.1, on the reverse strand, counting down.
CGGTCGTTGAACAGTTCTTCGCCTGGATCAACCAGCAGTTCGAGGCGCAGGGATTCTTGCCGAGCAATCCAATGACCAAGGCACTGGCCTATGCCCGCGACCGACGAGTCGGCTTGGAGGTCTATCTCTCCGACCCGGATGTGCCGATCGACACCAATCATCTGGAGAGAGCCCTTCGCGCGATTCCCATGGGTCGCAAGGCATGGTTATTCTGTTGGACCGAACTGGGCGCCAAATACGTCGGGATCATGCAGAGCCTGATCGTGACCTGCCGGCTACACGGCATCGACCCCTACGACTACCTGGTCGATGTATTGCAGCGTGTCGGCCAGCATCCGGCCAGCCGCGTCCACGAACTCACACCGCGACTGTGGAAGCCACTGTTCGCTGCTGACCCTCTGCGATCGCCCCTGCACACTCTTCGCGAATAGCCACGAACGCGCGGTAGCCCGACTTTCGCTATTCGGCGTTGAGTTTGCTGATTTTCGCGCGCTGGTCGATTCTAAGTTCAGGGCTCCTGACATGGGCGAGAGAATTTATGCAACTGGAGGCGCCTCGTAGACCATTGTCAGGTCCGTACCCGGGTAGCAATTCTCGAGCGTATTGAGCGTTTCGCAGAGGCTGGCCAAGGCCTTGTTGTGTCGTGGATTGGCGAGCGAATGCACGCGCACGAGCAGGCATTTCTGCTCCACTTGGGGCACGATGTCGGCGCTGCTGAGCAGCATCTCGCGCACCAGCGCGCGGCCATCGTCTTCGGTGCGTACGCCGTTTTGCGTCAGACAGCGCACCAGCGCCGTTTCGGCCCGGAAGGCGAGCATCTTGATGGTGTCGGTCAAGTGCTTGGCCTCGGGGGCGAGCCTGACGATCTCGGCTTCGTCGACCACCTCCTTGAGCGGCACCCGCTTGGGCAATGCGGCCAGTCGCTCTTGCAGCTGCTCGCACTTCGCCTGCGCGGCGCTGATTTGTTCGCCGAGCGCGGCTTGCGCGATCTTGAACCCGCGCATGGTGGGCCGCTGCGCTTCCGGGTTGGCGCGCGCCTGCTGGCCGTAGGCGCCTTCGAGCTCCTGCAGGGCGGCGCGGCTGGCGCGAAGCTCCTTGGTCAGTTTCTTGCGCTCGGGGTTGGGGATGGTGCGCTCGGGGTCGGCCGGCTCCACTTGGTAGTTCACCAACGCATCCAGGGCGAAGTGCTGGCGCATGTAGCGAAAGAAGTTCTCCTGCGTCCAGCGCTCGAACATGCGGTAGGCCACGGTCTCGATCGGCCAGTCCCGGCGAGTGGTCACGATCGCCGTCTGATGACCGCTCGCGCACAGCCGGCGCACCTCGCGCATGCGAAAGCCCGGCCGGATCGACACCAAGCGCTCGGCCAATTCGTAGCTCACTTTGCGCCCATCGATGATCGCCTCCACCGTGCGAAACACCCGCTTCGGCCACGGCGCATAAACCCCTTTGCGGTAGGTGAGCACGTCAAAGCCCTGACCGAACACTTCCTGGAAGAATTTCGGACTCCAGCCCTCGCGATCGAAGGCCAGTGTCACCCGCCGCTCGCCCACCCATGCGCGCACTTGCGGCAGGATTTCCCGGCGCAGCATCGACAGCAGATCATCATTGGCCTCCGTCGTCACCACAAACAGCGGTTGGGCGTCTTGCTGATTCACCCAGACGTCAGTGGTCGCCGGCATGCACAACCGCCGCCGCGCCACCCACGCCTTGGGCAACCGGTGGGCGGTTCCGTTATAGGGTCGCACATGCCCATCGACGTAGAGCAGCCCCACCGACTCGGCGTTCTCGTTCACCCAGCGCTGCGTGAGCTCCCGGCTGAACCGGGCGGCCTGTTGGCGCGCCGTCAACTCCCACAGCTTGCGCCGCAGAGTCTTGACCTCCGGGGCCCGGTCCAATCCCAGCAACACCCCCAGCTCCCCCGGCGGATGACCCTGCAACTGCTCGGGGCTGCGCAGCCGCAGCAGTGCCATGAAGGTGAGGATCAGCAGCGTGGCGCGCAGGCCGTAGAAGCCCTTGCGCAGCGAACCGTAGGCCTGCTCGCCTGCCTCCAGCAAGCCCAGCGCCAGCAGCGCCGGCAGTGCCAGCAACGCACCGCCATAGCGCACCGCCTCAGCCGTCAAGAACTGCGGCACAGCTTCCTGCAGTTGCCCCATGCGCGCCAGTGCCCGTTCGGCGTGCCGCTGCACCGCCACGCCACCGGCCGCGCCCGCCGCCCGCCGGCTGCGCTCGCTCGGCCCCGGCAGCGCAACCGGCGGGTCGCGCTTCAACTCACCCGTACGCACCGCGCGGCGCACCGTCGCTTCGTTTACCCCAACCTGCTTTGCCGTCTGCCGGATCGACAACCCCTGCGTCAGCA
>JAHKKL010000095.1 GCA_020027635.1 Gammaproteobacteria bacterium | reverse complement strand
TCAGCGTCTGCGGTGTCACCGTCAGCGGCAGTGACCAGAATTCACGTTGCCCGAGCAGATAGGCGATGGGTTCGCCGCCCGCGCGGCGGCTGATCAGGGCGGCAAACCGTTCCTGCTGCCGCGGCTCGACCTGCCGTTCAGGCCAGGCGTGCAGGTAGCTGCGCGGTTTGTCGAGGCAGGCGGCCAGCAGGACTTCGGCCTCCAGGCGGGCGGATTCCGCGCCGAGACTGGCCGCTGCTTGCGCCAGCAGGGAACCGATGGAGCGGGTGAAGCTGTTCAAAACGGCGCCGGCGGGCTAGCGATCCTGCGACTCCAGCGCCGCCAGCTGGTCCGCCTGGTGTTCGCTGATGAGCGGGTCGATCAGGGGGTCGAGGTTGCCGGCGATGATGTCATCGAGCTTGTAGAGCGTGAGGTTGATACGGTGGTCGGTCACGCGCCCCTGCGGGAAATTGTAGGTGCGGATGCGCTCGGAGCGGTCGCCGCTGCCCACCAGGGAGCGGCGCGCCTCGGTTTCCTCAGCCTTCTGCTTTTCCCGTTGCGCATTCAACAGGCGCGCCGCCAGCAGGGACATCGCGCGAGCGCGATTCTTGTGCTGGGAGCGCTCGTCCTGGCATTCGACCACGATGCCGCTGGGCAGATGGGTCAGGCGGATCGCCGAGTCGGTCTTGTTGACGTGCTGCCCGCCGGCGCCGGAGGCGCGATAGGTGTCCACCTTGAGGTCGGCGGGATTGATCTCGATCGGATCGATTTCATCCGCCTCGGGCAGTATCGCCACCGTGGCGGCCGAGGTGTGGATGCGACCCTGGGATTCCGTTTCGGGTACCCGCTGCACGCGGTGCGCCCCGGACTCGAACTTGAGGCGGGAATAGGCCCCGTGGCCGATGATGCGCGCAATGATCTCCTTGTAGCCGCCATGTTCGCCCGGACTCTCGCTGAGGATCTCGATATGCCACTTGCGGATCTCCGCGTAGCGTGAATACATGCGGAAGAGATCGCCGGCGAAGATCGCCGCCTCGTCGCCGCCCGTGCCGGCGCGCACTTCCAGGAAGATGTTGCTGTTGTCATGCGGGTCAGTCGGCAGCAGCAGCTTCTGGATATCGCCCTCCAGCGCGCTGATACGGGTCTCGGCGGACGCAATCTCCTCCTCGGCCATCTGCTGCATGCCGGGCTCCGGGTCTCTCAGCATCTCCGCGGCGGAGGCGAGATCATCCCGGGCCTTGCGGTAGGCGCGAAAGCTGTTCACGAGCGGGGCGAGCTGCGCGTATTCCATCGAGAGCTGCCGGTACTTGTCCTGGTTTCGTATCGTCTGCGCATCGGATAGCAGGGCGCTGACCTCCGTGTGGCGTTCCTCGATGCTTTCGAGCTTGCTGAGTATCGATGGTTTCATGCAATGCGGCTGCGGCTCAGTCGCCATCCTTCAGCCGGAACAGCGTGCGGACGGTGTCCAGCAGGGAGGTCTTGCCCTGCTCGGCGGCTTCGCGCAGGTTGACGCTGGGATCGTGTGCGAGCTTGTTGACGAGGTTGTGCGTGAGCAGCTCGATGACCTGTTGGGGATCTTCGCCGTTGGAGAGACGCTGGCGCGCCTTCCTCAGCTCGGTCTCGCCGACGGCCCTGGCATGATCGCGGTAGGCGCAGATGGCGGGGACGGCGTCCAGCGAGTGCAGCCATGTCATGAAGCGGTCGACCTGCACATTGATGATCTCCTCGGCCTGTTCGGCCGCCTCCTGGCGCGACTTGAGGTTCTCCTCGATGACATCCTTGAGGTTGTCGATGGTGTAGAGGTATACGTCGCTGAGTTCGCCCACCCGCGGGTCGATGTCGGGGGGGACGGCGATATCGACCATGAAGATCGGCCGGTGCTTGCGCCCGCGGATGGCCTCACAGACCATCTCCCTGTCGAGGATATGGTCAGGGCTGCCGGTGGAGGAGATCACGATGTCGGCCTCGGCCAGATGCGCGGGTATCTGGGAGATCGCTATCCCGAAGCCGTTGAAGTGGGCCGCCAGGTCGAGTGCGCGTTCGACGGTCCGGTTGGCGATGATCATCTGACCGATGCCATGTTCATGCAGGTGACGGGCGGCCAGCTCGATGGTCTCGCCGGCGCCGATCAGCAGCGCCGTCTGTTTCTCGAACGTCCCGAAGATCTGCCGGGCGAGGCTCACAGCCGCGAAGGCCACGGAGACCGCGCTCGCGCCGATGGCCGTATCGGTGCGGATCTGCTTGGCGACGGAGAAGGTGTGCTGGAACAGGCGGTTTCCCAGGGTGTCCAGCGTGCCCGCCTCGGTTGCCAGCTGATAGGTGGCCTTCATCTGCCCCAGGATCTGGGGCTCTCCGAGGATCATCGAATCCAGACCGGCGGCCACGCGCAGGATGTGGCGCACGGCGTCTGCTCCCGAATAGGCATAGAGATGCGGCTCCAGGGTGCCTTTCTCCAGCCCGTGAAACCGGCACAGCCAGTCCGTCAGTTCTTCCAGCCCCCCGTCCTGCTTGGCGCAGTACAGCTCGGTCCGGTTGCAGGTCGAGAGGATGGCCGCCTCGCTCACGCTCGTGAGCGCCGTCAGTTCGCCGAGGGCGCGCGGGACCTGCTCGGTCGGAAACGCTACCTGCCCGCGAATTTCCACGGGGGCCGTGCGGTGATTGATGCCGAGGACCAGCAGGTGCATAACAAGGGCGATGAAAAATGTCGGAGAAACGAAAATTCTGCATGGTGAGGTGACTTAATACAAGCGGCACCCCGTTTCAGCACCGGATACCTGCAACGGACGGGGACCTGCGGAGTGTCCCGTTGAAATAGCAACTAATTAAATAAACAAACTGCTAGAATGGCGCGCATGTATCTAGCTCCTCTTCCCAGGCCCGGTTCCCGGCCGCGTGCCTGGCTGGTGATGTTGACGGTATCGATCCTGGCGGCCTGTGCCCACTCCGGTGGCAGGGAGGCTGTGCGCCCCGCGCCGCAGACGCCCGCCGCGGCGCCGGCACCGCCCGCCAAACCGGCGAATGCAGGGCAGGAACCCCTGACCGAACAAATGCTGTTCGACATCCTGCTCGGTGAAATCGCCGGCCAGCGCGGGCGCCTCGACGTCTCGGCCCCCGCCTACCTGGAAGCCGCGCTGAATTCGAACGACCCCCGGGTCGCCGAACGGGCCGTACAGATCGCCACCTTCGCCCGGCAGTACGACATTGCCCTGAAAGCGGCACGCCACTGGCTGGCGCTCGACAGCGGCAATGTCGAGGCGCGCAAGGTGGTTACCGCGCTGGCGCTGAAGACTGGCGACATGGACGAAGTGATCGCGCAGCTCGATCACATCATCGCGACGTCGGAGAACCCGCAGGAGGGCTTCCAGCTCGCAACGGCCATTCTGGCGCAGCACGCCGACAAGACGACTGCTCTCGCGGCCATCGAAAAGCTCGCGGCCCGCTATCCCGACAGTGTCGATGCCCGGCTCGCGGTCTGCCGGCTCGCCATCCTCGCCGAGGATCTGGACCGGGCGCAGGCGGCGGTCGACCAGGCCCTGCGGTTGCAGCCGAACCTGCCGCAGGCGCTGGTGCTTAAAGCACAGATCTTGATCAGGCAGGACAAGAAACCGCAGGCGCTGCAGATCCTCAAGCAGGCGGTTGCTCAGCAACCGCAGAGTGCCGATTTGCACCTGGCCTATGGGCGGATGCTGCTCGACGCCGGAGACCTGGAGGGGTCCAGGGAGGAGTTCCGGGCCGTGGTGAAACTCTCTCCCGGCAATACCGACGCGATCTTTTCCCTGGCCTTGCTGGAACTGGAAACCGGCCAGCTGGAGTCCGGCGAGCAGCACCTGAAGCAGCTGCTGGACGTGGAGGACAAGCGGCAGAGCGTTTATTACTACCTCGGATACGCCGCGCAGGAGAGCGGCGACGCTGGGGCGGCGCTCGAGTGGTACGGCAAGGTCGAGGAGGGGGAATACTGGACCCAGGCCCGGCTGCGCATGGCGAAGATTCTCGCCGGGCAGGGGCGGCTGGACGAGGTGCGCAAGGAGATGCAGGCGCTGCGCCGGAACAACCCGGAAAACGCCGTCGACTACTACCTGATCGAAGGACAGGTGCTCTCTGACCTGGCGATGTACCAGGAAGCCTACGCGCTGTACGCCGAGGCGCTGGGAAGCAATCCCCAGGAACAGGACCTGCTCTATGCGCAGGCGCTGGTGGCCGAACAGCTTGATCGTCTCGACGTCGCCGAGCAGTACATGCGGCAGATCCTGGAGCAGGATCCGGACAATGTCAGGACGCTCAATGCCCTCGGTTATACGCTCGCCGACCGGACCAGCCGCTACGCCGAGGCGCGTCAATATATCGAGAAAGCCTATGCGCAGAAACCGGACGATCCGGCGATCATCGACAGCATGGGATGGGTGCAGTACCGGCTCGGCAACCTGGAGGAGGCGCGGCGCTATTTGCAGCAGGCCTACGACATGACCGGCGACGGCGAGATCGGCGCGCATCTCGGCGAGGTCATGTGGATGCAGGGCGACCAGGCCGGTGCCCGCCGGGTGTGGCAGGAGTCCCTCAAGAGCGCGCCCGATAATCCGATCATCAAGGAAGTCATCAACCGCTTCACGCCGTGAGAACGCCTTACGGGTTACTCCTGCTGCTGGCCCTGGCGGGTTGTGCCAGCCATCCCGCGCGCGAGCCTGCGCCCACCGCGCTCGACCTCTCATCACCGCGTTATGCGCTCTGGCAGATCCGTGGCCGGGTCTCGCTGATCAAGGGTGAGCAGGGGTGGCACGCCAGCCTGAACTGGCGCGAGGACGCCGGGCGCTACCGCCTGGATCTGAGCGGCCCCCTGGGGCAGGGCGCGGTGCGCGTCGAAGGCGACGGCGCGGGCGTGCGGCTGCAGACGGCCGACGGGCGGGATTACGTCGCGCAGGATGCGGACGCCCTGGTGCAGACGGTGACGGGCTGGCAGTTCCCCGTGGCCGGGATTCGCTACTGGGTGCGGGGTGTTCCGGTGCCGGGGGAACAGGCCGTGGTGAACACCGATGCCAGCGGGCGGATGGTTCACCTAGTGCAATCCGGCTGGGATATCAGCTACGACCGTTTTCAGGACCTGGAGGGGCGCGCGTGGCCGACCCGCCTGCGCCTGACGGCCGACGACATCAGCGTGCGCCTCGTGGTGGATGAATGGATGCTGGGGACTGCCGCGGCTGACGCACCACCGAAGGCGGCGTCCGACCCGTCACCATGAGCGGGCCGGCGATTCCGGCCGGTGCGCAGGGTCCGTGGCCGGCGCCGGCGAAGCTCAACCTGTTCCTGCACATCACCGGGCGGCGCGACGACGGATACCATGCCCTGCAGACGGTGTTCCAGTTTCTGGATCATGCCGATCAGCTGTATTTCGATCTCCGGACGGACACCGCGATTCGCCGTTTCGGAGGACCCCCGGGGGTTCCCGTCGAAGCGGATCTCTGCGTGCGCGCCGCCCGTCTGCTGCAGGAGGCGACGGGCATTCGCACGGGCGTTGATATCTATAATGAAAAGCGCCTGCCCGCCGGCGCCGGCCTGGGCGGGGGAAGCTCGGATGCGGCCACCACCCTGTGGGCGCTGAACCGGCTGTGGGCGGCGGGACTGGAACCGGCGCGGCTCGCCGAACTGGGGCTGCGTCTGGGCGCCGATGTGCCGGTGTTTCTCTTCGGACGGGCGGCTTGGGCTGAAGGGGTGGGCGAGGTCCTGACCCCCATCGATCCGCCGCAGCCCTGGTATCTGGTGGTCAACCCGGCGGTAAGCGTATCAACGGCCGCTGTTTTCTCCGACCCTGAATTGACACGGGACAGTCCGCGGATGACAATACGCGACTTTCTTTCGGGCGGCGGCCATAATGACTGCGAGGCGGTCGTCAGGCGCCGGCATCCTGGGGTGGCGGCGGCGCTCGACTGGCTGAACCGGTTTTCTCCGGCACGCATGACCGGCACCGGCGCGTGTGTGTTCGCGGCCTTTGCCACGCAAGCCGAAGCACTGGCGGTCGAATCGCAACTGCCCGCCGGCTTGACCGGCTTCGTTGCCCGCGGGATGAATCGCTCTCCACTGCACGAGGTGACGGAGGGATCCCGCGACGGGTGCACGCGAGCGTCGCCTTGACGGATTATTGGGACGTCGCCAAGTGGTAAGGCACGGGGTTTTGATCCCCGCATCCGCAGGTTCGAATCCTGCCGTCCCAGCCAAATAAGCCGGCGCCGCAGGCGCCGGATTTGAATAGCGGGACGGCGGGATGAGAACCTCAAGGTTCGACTCGAGCGCGATAGCGCGAGAGAACGGCGGGAGCGCGGCGGACGCCGGCCCCGCAGGGGCGAGGGCCGCAGGCCCGAGTCATCCTGCCGTCCCGGCCAAGAATGATGGTCGGTAACAACAACCGTTTTCGTTAACTGCGAAACTGAGTCGATTATGAGTGGTTTACCTGCGTCCGATTCCGATCCCCGGATGATGGTGTTTACCGGTAACGCGAACCGCAAGCTGGCGCAGGACATCGTAAACCAGCTGCGCCTGAACCTGGGCAACGCGATCGTCGAACGCTTCAGTGACGGTGAAGTCCACATCGAGATCATGGAGAACGTGCGCGGCCGGGATGTCTTTATCGTCCAGCCGACCTGCGTGCCGACCAATGACAACCTGATGGAGCTGCTGGTGATGATCGACGC